>RGVZ01000436.1 GCA_010029825.1 bacterium
TTTGTCGAGGGATACCCGGTCACGGCGAGCGGCAAAGTGCAAAAATTCAAGATGCGGGCAACCGAGATCGCAGACCGAGGCTTAAGCGCCTGAACGCATCGTCAGACCAGGAGACCATGTCCATGCAGACCACGTTCGAACAGGCCGGCTTTGACCGTACCCGGATCGATCAACTGACCGGCGACGGCCCGCTGCTGTCCGATGATTGGGAACACGATACCGCCACCAGTAGTGCGTTCTGGCAAAACGCTCAGTCAATGCTTGACCAACTGCCGCCGAAGCCTCGGCGCAGCCAGGCCGAAACAGAGGCAGCAGCAGCGATCCTCGCCCTCACCCGAGCGCATCGTGAACGCTTCTTGCAACGCCATGTACGTGCCCTCTACTCCAGACTGACGCGGGGATTCAAGACATTTCTCCGGGTGGATGCGCTCGCCTATGGGGCATCCAGTCTGGTCCCTGGACTTACGCCCACCCGGGCGATGGTCGAGACCGAAAATCAACATGTCCAGAGTGCTAAAGAGGGCCATGAGATCGACCAGGGGATCTTTTTCGGTCACCTCATGGCGGATCCAGACTGTGGGTTTCATGTTTGCCATGCCATGTTGCTACCGCATCCAGAGACGGCTGCGTATCTGGACCGGTTTCTAAAGACTGGCCGGCTCGACCTGGGAACTGCGAGTATCGAGCGCCACCCAGGTTCGAACACGATCTACTTCCAGAATCCCCGCTATATGCACGCCGAGGACGAGACCACCGTCAATCCCGTCGAAATCTGTGTCGATCTGTGCCTGCTTGATCCCGCCAGTTCGGTTTGCGTTCTGCGCGGTGGTGTCATCGATCACGGCAAACATCAGGGCAAACGCGCTTTTTGTACGGGAATCAACCTCACCCATCTTTATCACGGCAAAGTCCCGTATCTCTGGTACCTGCAGCGGGAACTCGGTTTCATTAACAAGATGTATCGGGGGATCGCCGATCCCAATCACTCACCCGACGAGGTGCTTGGGCAGACCACGGAGAAACTCTGGATCGGGGCCGTCGACCAATTCGCGATCGGCGGAGGCTGCCAGTATCTCCTCGTCATGGATATCAATATCGCAGCGCAAGATGCCTATCTGACCCTGCCCGCCCGCAAGGAAGGGATTGTTCCGGGTGCAGCCAACATGCGGATGCCGCGCTTCGTGGGTGACCGGACGACACGCCAGGCCATCATGATGGAGCGACGCATCGAGTGCGCGAGCCCGGAAGGGCGCATGATCTGCGATATGGTGGTACCCCCGGACGGAATCGATCAGGCCATTCAGAAGACGATCGCGTCCATTACGGCTTCTGGCGTCGTCAGTGCTGCAAGCAATCGCAAGGCCTTTCGGGTAGCACAGGAGCCTTTCGATATGTTCCGCCGATATATGTCCGTCTACGCGCGCGAACAGGCCTACTGCCATTTCAGTCCTGCCCTGATCTCCAATCTGGAGCGCAACTGGGACGCCAGTAACCGCAAGATGTAAATCCGGTTCGACGAACACGTTTCCCGGGTCATTCGATTCATTCTGGAGAGGGGTCCTGCCGATGCCTGATCGCCACCCAAGCCCCGGTCCTCTGGACCGGATCGAGACCGCCAGCCGGGATGAAGTTTCCGCTCTCCAATTCGCCCGTCTGCGCGCCACGCTTGACCGTGCTTATGCCAAGGTCGAGCACTATCGCCGTGCGTTCGACGCCCATGGGGTCCATCCTGACGACCTGAAAACCCTCAGCGACCTTCAGAAATTTCCCTTTCTGGTCAAGAGCGATCTGCGCGACCACTATCCGTTCGGGCTCTTTGCGGTGCCGCGTGAACAGGTGGTCCGTCTACACGCCTCCTCAGGCACGACCGGGAAGCCGACCGTTGTAGGTTATACCCAGAACGATATCGACACCTGGTCCCAGTTGGTAGCCAGATCCATTTACGCCTCTGGCGGACGCCGTGGCGACCTGATCCAGATTGCGTACGGATACGGCCTGTTTACCGGCGGACTGGGCGCCCACTATGGTGCCGAGCGCCTGGGTTGCACAGTGATCCCGATCTCTGGCGGACAGACCGAAAAACAGGTTCAGCTGATTCGGGATTTTCGACCCGACATCATCATGGTGACGCCAAGCTACATGCAGGTCATCATCGAAGAGTTTGCCCGTCAGGGCCTGGACGCGCGCGAGACCTCATTGCGGATTGGAATCTTTGGCGCTGAGCCATGGACCGAAGCGATGCGCACCGAGTTGGAGAATAAGGCAGCCATTGATGCACTG
>RGVZ01000437.1 GCA_010029825.1 bacterium
TTGGCAACAAATGTTCCATCACCAGTAAATGTATGTATGGTAAAACCTGGACTTGTAGTTACGGTACCACCACCAGCAGCTACTGAGCCAGCATAACGAATGATTACGATGCCTGAACCGCCTGTACCGCCGGTGCCGTTTCCTCCTGGCGCACTCGGACCTGATCCTGCACCACCGCCGCCACCGCCAGTATTTGTTCCACCATTTGCCGCTGTACCTGATGTCGCTCCGTTACCTCCAGGAGAACCTCCTGATCCAGCAGATTTTCCTATAGCAGATGAACCTCCACCTCCACCTCCACCAGCATATGTTACTGGTGAACCTGAATAAGGTGACGCTGTACCTGATCCACCGGTACCTCCAGATGATGGTTGTGCATTACCTCCTACGCCTCCTGCACCACCACCGCCTCCAGCAGTACCATTTGCACCACCAAGACCACCGTTGGTTCCACCATCGTTTCCTTGTCCTGGTGTTCCTGGTGCTGATGCATTTCGGTCCGCTCTTGCACCACCACCCGAACCTCCAGACGATTCAACATTTGGATCGCAACCTCCTCGGCCTCCACCTACGGATGAAACGATAACTGCGGGACCTGTATTGACAAATGACGAAGAACCATTGGTTGATGGTGTAGTTCTAGCAACACCTCCTGGACCGCCAGCGCCAATAGTTATAGAATGAGAAACACCAGTGGGAATAGATAAATTTGTTCCTGTTACAAAACCACCAGCACCACCGCCTCCACCTGTGCTACTTTGGCCAGTTCCAATTTCACCACCTCCACCGCCACCACCAGCAACTACAAGATAATCAACTGAAAGTGTAGAAGAAGCTCCAGAAGTTAATCCCACAGGAAATTTATATCCTACTGGTCGTGATGAAATTAAATCACTTAAAGTTGGATCATTGAGAAAGCTTATAGGCATCGTATCACTTACTAATTAAATGTAGAAAGGATTAATTGACCGAGTAGGTATTTATGGTATTAACTGAAAAAGTTCCATCACCAGTAAATATATGTGTTGTATAACCTGGATTTGAAGTATCAATGGTGCCGCCATCAGCCGCTTGTGAACCAGAATACCTAATAATTACAACACCTCCGCCACCGCTACCGCCATTTAAAGAACCTGGAGCAGAAGCCGCACCTCCACCTCCGCCGCCTCCCGTTCTTGTGGTTCCTGCACTTGCAGGAGATGGCCCTTTACCACCTGTTGCTCCGCCGCCAAGGCCTCCTGGTCCACCAGAATAGTTGGGGTAATTACTGCAACCACCTCCACCACCGCCAGAAAAATAAACTGTTGGCCCACTCACTTGGCCAAATGTATATGTTGTTGCTTGTGAAGTGGTCACTAAAGGTGATCCTAAACCTGCACCTCCTATAGCTCCAGGCCCACTTTGATTATTTCCTCCTACAGCGTTTGCACCACCGCCAGCGCCACCGCCACGATAAGAGGCTTCATCGGAAGCTCCGGAGCCTCCTCTATTGCCTTGACCTGGTGTTCCTAAACCATAGTTACCAAAAGGTGAATAAGCTGGTGCGCCGCCTCCAGAACCTCCACTAAAAGCAATAGAAGTTGGGCCAGGTTGTGATCCGCCTCGGCCGCCACCAATTGCTGTAATTCCTAAAGTACCTATTACAGAGTTTGAACCATTAGAAGCATCTTGAGGGCCAGGATTGGTTGAGCCAGTACCTCCGCCGCCAACAGTCACAGAATAAGAAGTTGCAGTTACAGATACTCCTGAACCAGTAAGAAAACCACCGGCACCACCTCCACCACCGTGGTCAGAACCTCCGCCGCCACCACCAGCAACAACAAGATAATCCACTAAAGATACTGAAGCAGTTGATGACGCTACTGATAATCCAACAGGAAACTTATATCCTGTTGGTCGTGATGAGCGTAAATTGGTTGAACCGGGAACATTTAGAAATTTGATTGGCATTATGACACTTCCACACCAAAGGCTGAAAATGCTAAACTGGCATTGTTTGTATTAGCTGCAACAACTGTACCAGCTGGCAAAGTTAAAGGAAAATCTAACAATACTGTATCACCTGTAGGAACAATAGAACCCCTTAGTATAAAATGTTTTGGTAGTGGTGTTGTAGAATTATCAGTAGAAGGAACTACAATGATACTATATGAAGCATTTGCTGCTCCTAAATTGTCCACATGGATTGAATTTACAAGAGCTGCCGTAGAAGCAGGCACCACATAGACATTTGTTTGTGTATTGGCACTTGGATTAATCTGACCAAGAATTTTATGAATA
>RGVZ01000438.1 GCA_010029825.1 bacterium
GGTCAAATACCCCACGCAGTGCCCCCTCACAGAGAGATACGAGGCGCGAGATGCGCGCACTCCAGCCGTGCTCCTCCCCGTAGTATTCGTCGTGAATGGCCCGCGCCGCTGCGACTGCTGTCGGCCCAGCACCGCCACCTCCCTCCAGCGCCGCCACCAGCGCCCGCACCGCATCTGAGCCACCCCGCGCCGCCGCCTCTGCAGCCGTAATCCGCTTCTTCATAGCCAGCAGCCGGTCGCGCAGCCGTGGGTCGCCCGTCGTGCCCATCGTCCGTGCCACCACCAGACGCTCAAGCAGCTCCGCCCGCGCCTCGTAGTCGCCCACCGTCGCAATGGTGTCAATCTCCTCAATCGCAGCAAGGTCCTCTGGTGCCACAGCTGCCACCCGCGTTCGTTCGTAGCCATCCGCCGCGCGATAGCAGAACACCTTGTGTGCCGAGACCCGCGTGAACGGACAGGTGACTGACATATTGACCGGCCCACCGGTGTCAATCAGATGCGCCGTCACGCTGGCGAACTTCCAATCCGGCCCCAGCAGCTCACCGCAGCGGTCGATACTGCTGGCCGACACCTGGCCATCCGAGACAATCACGAGATGCCCATGGAACCCCGTGCCCCGCAGATGCTGCGCGATGGCCGCAGTGTCGGTTCCGCCGCCGCCCCGCCGGGCCCGATTAATTTCCGCCAATCCCTCCCGCCCAATCAGTCGCGACGTGCTATCCCAATACAGAATTGCTGTATCGGGGCTGCCGTAGCGCGCAACAATCTCCTGTGTCAATTCGTGGTAGCGACCGTGCCCACCGGTGCTGCCAGAGCCGTCATAAGCAATCAGAGTAGTCGCAGACATTGTGTTCTTCGTCGTTGTGGGTGACCAGCTGGCTTTAGGCCGCGCACCCTATCAAGTTTGCCCGTGCCGCACCGCACCCCTCACGTATTCAGCCACCGCACGCAGCAGATATCCATCCGCACCCGTCGCGCCCGTGCATCAATCTCCGCACGGAAGTCCTTGTCAATCTTGAGATAGTAATCGCGCATTCCGATAATCTCCTCAATCTTCCTATCCTGCCGTTTCTCCAGCGCCACCTTCTCATGTGTTGGTACCGACGGGTCCGCCACCTTCTCCAGTAGCTCGTTGATAATGGATTTCAACTCATTCACCCGGATCATCTCTTCGTGCTGAACGTTCTTGACCAGCGCAAACACATTCGTGCCATACAGTCGGCTCAGCGCATACCGAATGCTCTCGGGAATCAAGAATTGGTTGGTCTCTTTGATCTCCGTTATCTGCGTCTCCACATGCTTGATGATCCCGTCAATCATCGCCGCAGCCTCCTTGTTATCCTTGAAAAACAGGATCTGGCCCGATTTGAATTCGCAAAACGCCTGGAGCTTGTCGTACTTGTAGGCAGATGTCTTGTGTGCCTCCGCTTTAGCATCCAGTTTCAGATACGACACCAGCGCCAACAGAAACGAGTTGAACGCGTTCAACGATGCCACCAGCGTCGGTCCCCAGGTCCAGTCCTTGAGCACCATGCTGAGAACGGTACAGATGGCCGTTGTCGCAATGGCCGGCAGCATCAGCGTATTCAGTCGCATCTCGCAAAAGGTCTTGGCCTCCGTGTAGATGATCTTTTGACCCTTCAGATAGATGGCAAGGATGTCCAGCGCCGTGCTACGAATCATGGTGGGGTCCGTATAGATACGCTGAATGAGAGTGTTGACATGCTGGAAACTGACTTTATCTATGGGGGAAAAGGCTGCTGAGTTCGTCGGCACAAGCGGCAGCGGAGGTGTATCGAACCGACCATCGCTGATATCTAGCGCAATTGGCCCATCAATCACGATCGGCTCTTTGGCGGGTGTTGAAGAGGGCGATGAGTCTGATCTATCCAGCGCAGCCATTATCTGCCAGTTCGCCCGCTGATTTAGCCCGCCTCAACAGATGGGTTGTGGTTCTTCCATACCAGTGGCACTATCACCGGTTCGCGTGAGCATGTTTAGTCCTGTTCGCTCTAGGAAGAGTCCTGCAAATTTCAGGAGTTCTCGGCGTCCTTCATTTGACATGGCGAACGACACGCCTCGCTACAATTCAAACATCTGGACCGCTTCAGAGGCGCAGCCGGTGGAGGATCCGCATCTGGAGCGTGTTATTCGGAAATGTGGAATTTAGGGGGCGGTCACTTGCCTTCAGCAAGAGCCCAAGTCGTCTCTTGCCTTCAGCAAGAGCCCAAGTCGTCTCTTGCCTTCAGCAAGAGCCCAAGTCGTCTCTTGCCTTCAGC
>RGVZ01000439.1 GCA_010029825.1 bacterium
GATCGCCTTCCACGTCGGAAAGAAGGGCTGCTTCGTAGCTGTAAAATTCGCCGAACCGCGTCGCCCAGTCCCATATCTTGTCCGAGGAAGTGCGGAAATAGTGGGGACCGTACGTGTGGATTCGGATTCCAGACGCGTGGGCGTGGTCATGGACGTTGCCGCCCATATGCGACCGCCGATCGACGACAAGGACTTCCCGCCCGGCATCTGCGAGCGTACGGCTGATCACAGTGCCGGTCAGCCCCGATCCTACGATGAGATAATCGACGTTCATCTTCCCAATAAGTGGTATCCGTGCCAGAAACGAATGATGTCACCCGGTTGCAATGCGAGGCCTATGCTGCAGTATCCCTACTCGACCATCCGTTCCAACGTAAGAAAACTCCTCGTTCCGCACTTCCTCGAAGACGGTTTTTAATTCCGCCCATGCTTCGTCGACATCATCAAGTACTACGATGGCATCCGGAGCGAGGAGACGTTTGAGTCGATTGATTTCGTTTCTCAAATAGTCGGCCTCATGATTTCCATCAAGAAGTGCGAACCTGAAGTTTCCTTGTAACACCGCACCGAGCGAATCCAGAACGTTCTCGACGGAGATCTCGGAAGCATTGTTGGCCAGGGGATCATATCCGTCGAAGATTACCCCGTCGTTGCTAACGCTTTTGCGTCCAGAAAAACCAGCAAGAATGACGACGCTGTCTTTGAGACCGCACGCGGCAAGCAAAGCCGCCACATGCGATTGCGGATTCGAGGTGCCCCGATGCGGTATATTAGGATCAATCGCAAATACACGCGATTCAGGGTGGATGGACACCAAGACCTGCGTCACGTAGGCCAGCGACACGCCGACATAGTTTCCTATGTGCAGCCCGTGAACGGGACCTTCAAAACCGGCAGAAGCAAGAGTCTCACGAATGTAGCTGAGCGAACCGGCGGGGATGCTCCCCTCGGTTACGTGAAGCCGAGCAAGGCCGCGAGCAACGTGAAATCCGATCAGGCCGGGATAGTCAAACGGGTCGACCACCCTGCCTCGTGTCGCATTTGTGGATCGTAATTTTTCGATGAGTTGATGTCGCTCTCGATGCACGTCTGCTCGCGTCATTGCAAGATGGTTTTGGCGCGCACGGTGGCGATGAACGGCCATTACCAGACCGAATGGCAAAAGAGACCGGAGAATCACCTTTAGCGTGTTCAGCATGGAAGACTCGTCGGCGCTGAGGTTGTCCATTTGAGGCTTAGAAATAAATCGCCCCAACGGTCGTCATCTGGAAACTCCTGCGTTGCCGTCCCCGCGACCTCAAAAGCCGGCATGTGAAGCAGCACGTCATAAAATGCTTTTTTGTCTGGAGAAAACAGTGCTACTGAAATCTTGTAGCGGCCTTTTCTGAGCACTGGAGGCGCAATCGTGACACTTGCCGAAAATCGCCCAGTGAAAATCTGCGCATCTTGTGTGTCCGTAACGTGGCTGGCGAAAAGTGCTTGATCGCGATGATTCTCCACGACGATGCCTACATCAAGCGGCGTGGTGCGAGGAGCCTCCCCCTCCAGCGTGATGACGATAACGTCCCCTTGACGAAACACCGTCTTCGGCTCTCCCAAGACTGCGTGGGTGCGTGCTCGCAAGATTCGCGGGCCGGCATGTTGGTGCTGAACCCGGTAGTCAGCGACATCTGCGCTGGCGGTCGACAGCGCCGCCAAGTAATTCGATACGACTGGCTTTGTTTCACCCTGTTCCCGCAAGCGACCATCTGCCAACCATATGACCCGCCGCGTCAGGCGATCGACCATTTCGATCTGGTGCGTCACAAACAGGACCGTGCGGCCGTGGGAAGCGACCTCGGAGATCTTTCCCAAGCATTTGTTCTGGAACTGAGCATCGCCGACCGCCAACACTTCATCGACGATGAGAATCTCGGGCTCCAGATGTGCGGCAACGGCGAATGCAAGCCGCACATACATTCCACTACTGTAGTGTTTGACCGGCGTGTCGAGAAATTTCTCGACTTCGGCAAAGGCGACGATCTCGTCGAACTTCGAGCGAATTTCCGCCTTGGTCATGCCGAGAATCGCGCCGTTCAGAAAGATGTTTTCACGCCCCGATAGTTCGGCGTGAAACCCGGTTCCCACCTCCAGCAGGCTGGCCACACGGCCACGGAGACGAATTCGGCCCGTGGATGGTTCTGTGATGCGAGAGAGAATCTTCAGCAACGTCGATTTGCCCGCGCCGTTTCGGCCAATGATTCCGACGACG
>RGVZ01000440.1 GCA_010029825.1 bacterium
CGATCCCGTCAGGAATTTCTCCGTGACCTATACCTACCAGTACTACAAGCCGATGCCGTCGTACTGGGTCGTTGCCCCGGGGATGACCGTCCCCTCTCCACCGACCGTGGATGCCGTCTATCCGGAGCAGACCGTCTCTCCGCTCACCGTCGTCTTCAGGGTGACGGTCGTCATCGATCACGGCACGGCCGACTCGATGGACGTCCTGGCTCTCCTGAACAAGATCTCCAGAAACTCGCTCAACGAGCCAACAAAAGCCAAGAACCGACCGGTCTTTGGTCAGATCACGCGCGATCACTGCAATGCGACGGGCGACATGTCGTCTCCGCTGTGCCGGATCAACTGTGCGCAGTACGGCCTGCTCGGGATGAGCGGGCAGGCCTGCTGCGGGTACGGCTACGACAGCTGCCAGACGGGATGGATCGGCTACTGCTCGGACAATAACCGCTTCGCGGGCAGCGACTGCATCGCCTTCTACCAGAACAGCTACAATGCCGGATCGCAGGCCATCGACTTCCAGGTCAAGAAATTCATCCAGGACAAGTGCACCAGAGCCTCCTGGTCCAGCCAGACGGGGTCACGCTGAATACCGGAGCCGTGTCTATGAAGTCATCGTCCATGCCACCGACCTCTACGCCGACATCACCACCACCGAATGCTACACCGATCCCTACCGCCACACCGATCCCGACGGCGCCACCGGCGCCGACCGCCGCTCCGTCTCCCATCTCGAACCGATTTCCCGTCATGGACGTCTGCGGCTGCTACCTCCCGCAGACCGTCTACGACGACTACAAGAAAAAGCTGCTGGCCGGCTTCCCGACGGCCTCCGCCAGCGTGCTGGGTGATCAGCAGTGCTTCTACCCGGCGTGCGTGGCCTCTAGCCTCAAGCCGTACACCGCGCAGCAGTGCAGCTCGTGTCTCGTGAGCTGCGTCAATAACAACAGCACGAGCCTCATCGCGGGCGGCAACATCAACAACGTCTCGTCGACGATCGAACAGGTCAACAACTGCGGGTGTTTCCCGAACGCCTCTCCGATCCAGCAGCAGCCGCCCGTCTCGAACGCTCCGCCAGCGATCCAGCAGCAACAGCCCGTCTCGAACGCTCCGCCAGCGATCCAGCAGCAACAGCCTGTCTCGAACGCTCCGCCCGCGGTCCATCCGTCGAAAACTATGCTCATCGTCTACCTTGTCGTGGGCGCGTGCGTGGGGATCGGTCTCATCGCGGGACTCGTCTTGAAAATATACGGGTAGACTCTGTCTTTTTTTTGCGAGCAAAAAAGAAAGATGGTCCGCATCGAGAATCCACGAGACTACCGGCTTCTCGGCTTTGAACGCAGCCGCTCGCGTGACCTTGGCACCATCAAGGGCGGCATAGATGCCCGTCGCGCTCAGCACGTAGCCCGAGAGCTCGCCGGTACCGGTGGTGGTGCCGCAGCCGCCCTGCGTGTACGATAGGACAAACGAGAACACGCCGAGAGTGCTGTTCCTGTCCGGATTGCTCGAGGCAAAGACGTAGGTCTCAAAGATGTCGTCGTTGGTTCGCTCGGATCGGACAGAAAGGAAATTCTTTTTCAGGCTCTTCCGGCAGCGGCACCAGTCGATTACGGTGAAGGGTCCGTTGTAGGTCTTGACGAGCTGACACGTGGTCGGTGTGTCGGCACCCGTAAATACGGAAGAAAGGTTGCTGAGGTTATACGAGAAAATGGCCTGGCTTATTCTCTATCTATCAATATATAGAGATATTTTTAATTTTAGGCTAGAAAAGTTTCAGACCGAATTTGACGATCAGGAGCACGACTATGATGAGAACCACCACACAGCCGCTGACGATGAGACCGATCCAAAGATTCTTGCTCATGGTTTCCGGTGGCGGACTCGTGATCGTTACCGGTATCGCCGTCATTGTGACCATTGGTACAGAGGTAAAAGCGTTCGTAAATGAAATCGGAGAGTAGCCGCCCGGCAGAATCGGCATAACGGGTGGCTGGGTCAGGATAACCAAAGGCTGGGTATTGCTCTGACCAAACGTCGTGGTTCCCGCACCCAGGGGCGTGTAGTTACCCTCTGGCGCAGAGGTCGTAATCATGGTCGAGTTGGATGAAATTGAGGGTGGTGATGGCGACGGTGATACCGGTGGTGCTGCGGGCGGTGATACAGGTGGTGCTGCGGGTGGTGAGGCAGGCGGTGATGCCGGTGGTGAGGCAGGCGGTGATGCCGGTGGTGAGGCAGGCGGTGATGCCGGTGG
>RGVZ01000045.1 GCA_010029825.1 bacterium
CCGTTGCCGGGCATCCCTACTCGGTCGGTGCTGTTTCTTTTAGTTCCTTTACAGCGGCAGCACGGGCAACTGCTCTGGTCGTATGGAGCTCCCAGAGCTTCAATGAACTATAGAAACCTGGGTTGGGATTGATATGCGAGCGCCCTCCGCGAATGAAGGCAATCGCATCGTCGGTCGTCGCATTATGGCGCAACATAAGATAGGCTGCTAGCAGTGTTGAGGAGCGACTGATTCCGGCCATACAGTGTACATAGACACGATGGTCGGGTGAGCTATCTATGGCGGTCTGGATAAAATCATATGTCTGTTGGAACCAGAGATATATCGGCTCGCTAGGATGGTCATGTATCGGCACGTAGAGCTGCTTACAGCCCATCGCGCGCATGGCTGGCGTAGTGTGCGGAATCTCTAGGGCCGTGACCACGTGCGTTATACCAGTGGCACGAAGCCAGGCCTCGTCATAGGTTGCGTGGATGCTGCCCAACCAGATACGGCTAGTAATGCGCGAAACATCTGACTCTGTCATCTGTAATAACAGAGTCATAATGTTCTTACGCCATCCGCAAGTCTCTCTCTAGGCTGAATAGTAGGTAACCCACCAGTCGTCGGCCAGATACGGTGGCAGATTCTGCGTGGCGCTCACGAGTTTTGTAGAGGGGCCAGCACGAACCAGACGGTCAATCTGCTCAAAGTTGAGAGCAAACGCATTGTACTGGAGTTTGGAAATCAATCCGGTCGCCGCCCCAAGCACCTGGAAGGGAGTGTCCTTTGAAACCCCAGCATCACTGAACGTCTCTGTCTTGAATACATAGAGGTCCCCAAAGTTCTGCTTGGGTACTGACGACAGGGTCAGACGATGCGCCACGTTGCCGTTGATGTAGACATCCACTGCCATATTGCGCACCACGATTGCTAGATGGAAGAACTTGCCCACGGGAATATTCGGAATTTCGCAGAAAGTATTCCAGGCCGCAGCCTCATTCATGTGAACCACCAGCGTGTTTTCATCGTTGCGGACAAAGACACCGGGGCACATCAGCGGCTTATAGACCGGCGACCCCTTGTGGAACACGTGGCGGAGACCCTGCTGGCGTCCCTGGAAGGTGGACTTGTTGATGAGCAGATAGCAGCTGTAGGAGAACTCCAGGCCAGCGGGCGCATTAACAGAGGGATAGACCGTAATCGCCCCCGTTTGATTCGGATTCTGGAACACCACCTGAGGACCATCATATAGATAGGGCAGCAGCGTTTCGGATGACTCTGCGTAAGTCACGATGGCATCAATCGCGGACTTCCCGGCCATCAGCACGGCGTAAGCCAGAACGACTAGCACGCCCGCCTGGAGTAGCTGTGCAAGGGCGCTGGTGCCCAGTGTGTATTCATAGATAGCCTGCATCCGCGCGCTCCTCTAACAGCTAACGGGATTTCGGAGGGGGGACTACATGCGATGATAGAGAGACGCGGCGTCGGCTGTCGCAGTGGTGTAAGCCCCATACGCACTCTGCTCCATAGCACCCGTGATAGTACCAGAACTCATGGGCGTTCCAGGAATTGGCTGACCGGGAGCCGAGCCCGTGAAGCTGACATTCAGGTTCAGCCACTTGCTGATGTCCGTAAAGATGTTGTGCTGCGCCTGGGTCGGCCCCATCATATAGATGCCGTAAATTACATCGGGCGTCAGCTGCTGGTTCCACATCTGGACGGAGGAGTAGCGTCCGCCGAAGCCGCCGGACTCGCCAAGGCGGAGGACCAGCGGATGAGCCGTGCTCGTGGGAACGCGCACCACGTTATCCAGCACACAGGAGCGGCTCAGCTTGCCGTCCATGTAGACATCTAGCACGCGGCCGCTCACCACAATGGTGATACAGACCCAGCGCTGGAGCGGCACATCCTTCACATCGCAGGGAGCCTCCACCGTGCTCTGGAACATCGTGGCCGAAGTCTGCTGACGGAGCAGCGCCTGGAGGCTACTCTCTATCGTAATGTCGGGGGCAGCGGGGCCGGCCGCTGTGGGAGCGCTGCCGGGTGCGGGCGGGGCTGCGGAGCCACCCACAGTATGGGCGCGGACCATCAGAGAGTTCTGAAGGGGTGTCAGCACGGCGGTCATCACGTTCGCAGTATCGGGCGCGGGGGCGGCGGGGCCGAGGGCAAACAGGAACTTGGCGGCCGAGGCACGGTAGTTCCAGTCATCCACGTATATCCAGAAGCTGAGCGTAAAGTCGCCACCGGTGTAGATTGCCGGAACCTTGCCCGTGACAGGGACCGGTCGGCGCGCGTCGGCCTCGCCCTCCAGGAACCGCGTGAATGTCGGGTCGTCGCCTGGATACAGATAGCTGTAAACCACATACAACACGCCGATCAGCACCGCGATTAGCGCCACGGTGCCGAGCCATCCACTGTTGGCCTGAACGTATGCTCTGGCCTGCTCCATCCTTCTAACTAGGCATACGGAAACTCCCACGTTTGCGACTGGGTTGCAGTGGGGCTCGTGGTCTCGCAGCCGCCTGCAGGACAGAAGAGATTAGGCACCGATATATTGGATAGCACCTTGACAAAATCTGGACCGAGATAGGGGCGGCCCTGCGAATCAGAAGTCTCTGTATAATTATCGGCCACTTCAGCCACCGTGAGTCGCCGGGGCCAGAGCTGTACGTAGGCCACTTGGCCAATTGTAGTGCCGGGCACCACCGTAATAGAGGCAGCGGCAGAGGGTGGCACATTGTCGAGCAGCATGGAGGTCTGAAGCGCGCCGTTGATGAATACGTCGACGGTGCGACCGGCCATCGTCATAGCGACCTGTGTCCAGCGCTGGAGAGGCAGGCCGGTGACGGGAAGAGTATCGGGGTTGGGGGCCGCCGTCTGTGAGAAAACGAACTGCGCCTGCTCGGTGGCGGCGTTGTAGTTGAGCGCCCAGACACCCGGCCAGGTGAAGAGCGGTGTGGCACCGTTGCGCATATCGGGAACAGCGTCAATGCGCACGAAGAATGACAGTGTGTAAGAGCCATTCATCGTGCTGCGGACGGTATTGCGATCTACTAGTACGGGGTTCGGCGTGGGTGCGAAGAGATCCAGCGGCCCCTTGAGCGTCATAGCGGGGCGGTGGGCATTGAGCTGGACAGCAACGAAGACAATGATGGCGACGAGTGCGACGACCACTAGGCCGGCGATAACAGGTAGGATGTAGGAGGACTCACCGGCAGTGCTGGCGAATGTGCTGGCGGTATCTGTGACGGCACCGAATGCACGTCGGGCGTATTCCATTTCGGCGGGCGGGGCTCCTCTAAGCGCTGCTTCTATTTAACGGCGGCGACTGCGACTGCTGACAGCCAGCAGTAGAGCAGACCGACGGCATCAGGTCGCTGCTGAAGCTCGGGCTGCCGCCGCACATGGCGATGACATCAGAGGAGTTCAGCGCGTCGCCCCAGAGCTGAAGATTCTTGACCAGACCGGCAAACGGATAGGCGCAATAGCGCCCGAACCACTGGCCCTCCGTGGGCGGCAGATAGGGGCGACCGCGCAGCAGCGTGGTGCTGTAGAGTCGGCAGTTCAGATAGACTTCCAGCGTGCGCCCATTACAGACAGCCCCGACCGTGAGCGGCTGGTTGAGCGGCAGGTCCTCAATCGTGGCACTCTCCAGCCAGAGCACCTGATTGCCATCCTCTGTACCACGCGTGTGAATGTAGACGTGTAGGTCATTCTTGTAGCGGTCTAGCATGAAGCCGGGATTCATAACTGGGGGAAGCCCATCGGTGCGATAGCCGGGGTCGGTAGTGGGTGGCAGGTCGGATGGCTGAATGCCCGCGTGGCCGGTTGCGCCAGCACCAGCGCCAGCACTAGCAGCCAGGTCGCAGGGGTTCGCGCCGCGATGGAGCACATGGCGGAAGCGGCCGATGGCGGGAGTGCGGCTGTCGGCGATAATCATCTGGAAGCTGACAGTCCAGACATCCGGCTGCTTGGTGGGCGCAGCGTCGGCGCTAACAATCAGATTCTCGGCGTCGGCTGGTATTGTGGTCCAGAAGCGCTTGCCGGCACGGGCGGCCGGGCTGGGGCCAGTCACGATGCTGAATGGCAGGAACGGGTAGAAATAGTCGGCCAGCAGCAAGACCGATGCCACGATGACGGCGCCAATGAGTGCGTAGATAACATACTTGACACCGACGCGGTCCAGCGTGGAGGCTACACCGCTCTCGGAGAGACGGCTGGTGAGCTGGCCGAATAGCCCACCGGTTTTCGCAGCATTGGGGGAAATGCTGTTCATCCCTTACTGGAGGTGTCGGTTATCCGGATTAGGGCTGCGTCGCAATCCTCTCCTCCACCGTCTTCTTGCGATGGCAGTTGGGGCAGAGCGCGACGAGATTACTCTCATCATTGGAGCCACCGCGATATAGTGCGAGCCGGTGGTCCACCTCGTATGTCTCATCTAGCAGCGCGGAGCAGTTGCCACAGCGCCAGCCCTGGGAAGCGGCCACCTTCTTCTTCATGAGACCGCTGACGTTGCGTTTTTCACGGGGCGCCCCTCCAGTGGCTGCTGCTGAGGTGAGCAGCTGCTTTGCTAGATCCAGCGTGTCAGTGAACTGCTCGGGAACGGCGCGGGCCTGCCAGTAGAGATAACCGAGAACCGCCACGCCACCGGCGATGCGAATCCAGGTCCCGTAGGCCGTGAGCCACTCCATTGCTGTGCGCCCGTAGAGCTCATACAGAATCCACAGAGCTATCGCTGTGCCAAACAAAAGCTCTGTCTCATACATCCGCACAGTATTCTAAAAGAAGCTGCTATCTCTGCGGCTGCGGACAGATGCGGACTTGGTGCGGCGACCGACCGCGCGCTTCCGTGTGGCACGGGCTTTAGGACCTTTCCCAGCGCCAGCGCCAGCGGCAGCCCGCGCCTCATCCAGCGTGCCCGTGCGACCGGGAATCGGCAGCGTGCCGAGTGTGGCTCGGCGAGCCCGACGGGTCTCCTCGGCGACGTTAAAGTCAATCTTCTGGTAGTAGTCGCGCGTATCTTTCTCCACACACTCCTCCAGCTTCTCGCGGAAGTAGCAGACAAATGAGATGCGCTGGTAGCGCTCCTGGCTGCCAACGACACCGGTGGTCGGGTCGCGGGTGCGGATATCGGGTAGACTCTCGTTGTGTGCTCGGTCGGCGGCAGTCTCTACAATTGGCGCATTACAGTGCCACTCGTGTACATCCATCGCCACAAAATCGCCGGTGCGCAGATTGAAGCCGATGCCATAACGCGGGAACAGCGTCTCGCCACCGTGATACTGCCCCCACTCTATTACTGTCAGATTTCCGAATCCCTTGCTGTAGTCGCCGGCATCCTTGTGGAGAGCCGTGCGGAAGTTCATATTGACGGTCAGCGTGCTGAAGGCGGTGTCCGCAATCTGGTACATCGGTTTCTTGGCCACGGCGGCGTGCTGGAGACGCCAGGCATCGGGCACGAGACGCTTGAATTCGGTGTCAATTGCCTCTATGAACGGCACTCCGTGAAGGAAATGCTTAAGGCCGCGGCGGGTGTAGCCGGTCATCCGACAGGGCTGTCCGAGGAACGGTGTGCGCTCGTAGTAGCCGATGACACCGGACGCCACTACGTTGTTGACGCGCATCTTGGAGATTTTTCCATCCTGCATATAGCGTGTGGACCAACCGGTAGTCTCCACGGGCTTGCGGCGGGACCAGTAGGTTCCCTTGAGGTCAATCGGGCCTGCAGCGGCACCGCGGTTGCGACTAGGAATCGCCAATAGGCGGAAAGCATCCCAGCCGATCTGAACTGTGTCGGGGCTGAACACCGCCTTGCGGAACTTTGCAATCAGCTTGCGACGGGGCGCACCGGCAGCAATATCGTCGGGATGGCTGATGCCGTAGATATCCACATCCTCATTAAAAATTCGGAAGTCCTTCGCATCAAAGAATTTGCCCTCATTTTTCGCAAACTCCGCATCGGATTCCCTTGCTTCTATCTCTACTTCGCGCGGCAGTGGCATCGCGACTCCCTGCCTAAGGCACAGATTAGTTCTGCCAGATAAGTCAAGTCCAGTCGCGATGCCTGGTCATCATCCCATAGATATTCGGTTCATTCGCCGCCGCTCAAACGACAGAGCAGAGGCCAATCCGCAGTTTGACGATATATTGAAGATTCATAAGCTCGGTGAGAATAACCTGCGAGTCACCTACGTGGAGCAGACAGAGGATGGTGTAATGCGGGACACAACAATGATGACCTATCAGAAGCTGGTACACTATCTGCTCCGCGTTTTCTGGATGCTGAGTATCGATGAGGATCCGTTTCAATCCGTACAGCTGATAATTCCGGCCCATCCACAGATTCTTATTGGAGTCAGTACACTACAGACGCACTTGCCGGTGCTTCTGGAGATTATTGTTGGCACATGCTGGCACTGGCCGGTTATTTCACGACGGGAGATGCAGCCGCAGCCTCAGTCGCAGTCCGTTATCGATACGACGCCCACAGAAGACTTCCAATAACCGCGGCGGCAGCGATAGCACCGGTAGCAGCGGCGGCTCCACGAATAGTCGCGGCGGTGATAGCAGCATCAGAAATCTCCGCGGTCGGTGCGGCGGGTGGAATTGGCAGACCGCGCTCCGCCATTGCGCTGTAGGCTGCGTGAAACTCTGTCATAGAGATCTCGCGCTTGCCGAGGCGACGGTTCACCTGATTATGGAGACTCCAGACCCACTCGGTGAGCGACGTGCGATTGTCCAGCCAGGAATCCACAGGCATCGCCTGGAAAATCTCACGGAAGTGGTTTCTACAGACGGGGCAGGGCAGCAGCTGCGTTAGTGCTCCGAAAAACTCCTTTGCGGCGCGTTTTTCGGCGTATGTGGGACTGTCCGGATAGGCCAGCGAAACTATATGGAGAGTTGCCCAGAATATCGGCCCCCATACTTCGGGCGGTAGATGCATCGGACGTGGCGCTCTAATTATGACGCAGATAGCCGCAGAGCTAAAGCCAAACTCGGGGTGCTTTATAAGGGGTTTGGGTTCAGATGGCTAGCACAACCTGTAGCAACTGTGGGCGTAGTGGACACTTCTTTCGGGAATGCGCCGAGCCAATCACTTCACTGGGAATTATTGCGTTTCGGCGAAAGAGCAATGAGCGCATACAGTGGCTATTGATTCGCCGGCGGGATACGTTGGGATTTATTGAAATTATGAGGGGCAAATATGAGCTGCGAGATGAGGCTGGTATTCAAGCACTGATTGACCAGACAACCATAGATGAGCGGCGGCGACTGCTAACGGGTGATTTCTCGGAGCTATGGCGAGAACTATGGAACGGGCCGGCATCGCGACGCTATCATACCGAATATGAGCAGGCACGGGCAAAATTCGAGGTGCTGCGGGGGCGCGGAGTGCTATCGGCTCTTTGTAGCCGCTCTTCTACTGCCTGGATAGAAGCAGAATGGGGGTTTCCAAAAGGTCGCCGGTCTTCTATGGAAACAGAGCTGGCGTGTGCGCTGCGTGAAACCTGGGAAGAGGCAGGCGTAGCAGCGGAGGCACTGCGGGTGCTGCCGGGTGAGCCGTTAACGGAGCAGTTTCGTGGGAGCAACGGTGTGGTCTATCGGCATCGCTACTGGATTGCAGAGGCAGCCGCAGATACAGAGGTTGGAATTGATCCGACGAACCTAGATCAGCAGAGGGAGGTGGGGGCCGTACGCTGGTGTCTATTAGAGGAGGCGATGGCGCTAATTCGGCCGTATAATGTTGAGAAACAGCGGGTGTTGGCAGCGGCGGCCGCAATCGACATCCATTCTAAGTAGAGATTGGGGCTGCGCCAAACACTACATAAAACACCCAGCCGTGTCAGGGGGAGAAATGGCAGCACCGGTGTTGGAGACACCAGCAGCAACTGAAAAGAAAAGAGCAGTCGCACCCGACTTCATGTCGATTTATCGCGGAATGACCACTCCACGCCTTATTTCTGAAGCATGGGCTACTGAAGAGGACCCCGTTGTTCGCGACCGGATTTTAACAACGCTCGTGGGGCGCACCGCTGCAGAGGGAGAAGCCGCCACGTGGCCATCCGCCGAGATGCGTGCGCGTGAGGTGGAGGCTGGTTTGTATCCCAATGTGGCCGACCCGCAGTTCGCCGCTCGTCTCTTCAGCAAGCGGGAGTTCTATGAGGCACGGGCCGTCGCGGCGGGGGTGGCCGAAGGTACTGTGGATCCGTGTACCAGCACCACGGCTGAGCGAGTGTTTGAGCTGACACCGGTCCAGCGCATCGTGTCGCGATTCCTGAACCCGGCGACCCCGTACAACGGTATGCTCCTGTATCACGGCGTCGGTGTCGGCAAGACCTGCTCGGCCGTGACGATTGCGGAGCAGTTTCTGGAGGCGGCCCCGACCTCCAAGGTGATTGTGCTCGTGCCGCAGGCGCTCCAGGACAACTTCAAGCGCACGGTGTTTGATGCCGGAAAACTAGTGTGGGATGAGGAGGCGGGCTCCTGGACGGCGCGGCAGTGTACGGGGGTCTCCTATCTGGAGCGGCTCGGACTGACAGATGAGCGGGACCTGCGCGTGGTACAGTATCGTGTGGAGAAGGATATCCGGTCGCGATATACCGTGACCGGCTATCAGGCGTTTGCGAATTGGTTGGAGAGGACTCTGGCAAAGCGGATTCCGGGTACGGGTCTGACACCGGCCGCGCGGCGGGTGGCCGAGAATGATGTGCTGCGGACGTTATTCTCGGACCATCTGATAATTGTGGATGAGGCACACAATCTGCGCGATACAGCGGCGGCAGAGGCCGATGGAGAGGAGAGTGATGAGGTGGCCGGCGACGGTGAGGCGGCGGGAGGAGCAGCGGAGGCAGCGGAGAACAAAGCGGGAAAGGCGCTCAATCCATATCTCCAGCGGATTGTGCTAAATGCGGAGGGGCTGCGACTGGTGCTCATGACCGCCACGCCGATGTACAATGCTGCCCCGGAGATTGTGCTGCTACTGAACTATCTGCTAATGAACTACACCAAGACAACTACGCGTAATCTGGATGCTAGCAAGCTGTTTGACCGGAATGGCGCACTAATAGAGGGTTCCAAGTATCTACCGCTGCTTGAGCGTGCAGCGCGGTCTTTTGTGAGCTACATGCGCGGTGAGAATCCGTGGACCTTCCCACTGCGAATGCGACCAGAAGCAGCGGTGGCAGACCCGATTGCCGAGTGGCCCGCAATATCTGCGACACGAAAGCCGGTAGAGCTAGATGGAGTAGCGGATGCGCTGCGGGCTCTGCCGCTAGTGATAACAGAGCCGGTGGCAGGGTCGCCGGTGGACCGATTGCTGCGGGGGGCCACGGTGCGGACACGACCGACAGAGGCGCCTGTCTCGTTGAATTCGGATTCTGAGGCAGAAACGGAGGAGGCAGAGTCGGAGGAAGCCGCTATGATTGGAAAAGAGCGCGATACAATGTTGGAGCTCCGTATGCAGATGGCGAATATGAGCTATCCAAATATGCTGTACGGCACGCTGGGCTGGGACAACTACATGACCGGTCAAGATCTTGTGAGTGGAAAACGACGGGTGCGCGTATTTGTGCCGCGGGCGCAGCCGGAGGGGCCGTTTGACGTAGACACGGTGTTCCGCGGTGAGGCGCTGCGGCTCCATGCGCCGAAGATTCACCGGGTGGTAGAGTCCGTACGGCGGGCGGATGGCATCTGCTTTGTCTACAGCCGTTCCATCAAGTCGGGGGCGCTGCCGATGGCGGTGGCGCTGGAGCGGGCGGGATTTCAGCGGCGTCTGGCAGATGGACGCATCGTGCCGTTGCTGACGGGGGTGCCGCCGGTGGCGCCGGTCTGTGCGCTCTGTGGGGAGGCTCACGGTGGCGACGCAGCCGACCACCCCTTCCGCCCTGCCTGTTACGTGCTGCTGACATCCGATGATAAGCTGTCTCCGAACTTCCCGGGACTCGTCCAGACAGCGGCCACGTGGCCGGGCGACGCCGAATGGGGCGCAGAGGGTGGCTGGGTGAAGGTGGTAATCGGCTCGCAGGTGGCGTCGGAGGGTCTGGACCTGAAGTGCGTGCGGGAGATTCACGTGCTGGATCCGTGGTATCATCTGAATCGCACTGACCAGATTATCGGCCGTGGTATTCGCTACTGCTCGCACTCGGCGCTGCGGGCGGTGGAACGTCGCAGGGGGCTGCCGCCGTTGGCTCTCAACAACACACTCATCTATCTACATGCGGTGCGGGGTGGTGCAGACACAACTAGTGGAACGTTTGAATCTGCCGACCTCTACGCCTATCGCATTGCGATTGCCAAAGCCCAGCGGGTCGGTCGCGTTCAACGTCTCTTGAAGCAGCATGCCTGGGACTGCGCGTTGGAGATTGAGGCACTGTCATTCATGGGACTTCCCAAGCGCCGGCAGCTGGATGCGCAACGACGGCCTTTAGATGAGTATTCAATAGATGACCAGGACTATACCAGCACATGTGACTATCAGCGCTGCCGATATGAATGCGCCGTTTCAGTAGCACGCACTGTGGAGGAGGGGCTGGAGCTGGATATGAGCACTTTTGGCATCAACGATGCGCGGCGTCTAATTCTCATGAAACAAGAGGCGGTGCGACGATTGTTTGCAGACCAGGTGATGGTCCCTGAATCGCTCGTACAGGAGCTCTTTTCGGATCTGCCGTGGGAAGTGGCCTCTGAGGCGCTGATGGAGCTGCTGGACGGTCGGCGGTTCCGGCTGACGCGGTCCGATGGAACAGAGGGGTTCATCATCAAAAAGGCGGGATGGCTGGTGTTCCAGCCGGCGGCGGTGCGCGACCCTGATACGCCCCTGGCGCTGCGCTACGCACGGGCCTTCCAGCTGCGGCGTCGTTTCATGGTGCCGGCAACGTCGGTGTTTGGTGCGGAGGAGCGACGAGAGGCCGGTGGCGTAAAGAAGGTTATTGCCGCTGCGGCGGCGGCACCCGTGTTAGCTCCAGCAGCAGCAGCGGGCGCAGGCGAGATAACAGAATCCGATGCTGCTGCGCCGACGCCGACCGCAGCCCTAGAGCGCTGGGCCGCCTGGTATAACTTTGTGGTGAGCGGTGGCCCACTCCCTGCCGGTATTCATCCTATCTGGCGCTGGCTAATGGCGCGATTCGGTGCGCTCCCCGCGACGACCGATGCTGCGCTACGGTGGTATCTGGACCGCGCATTCAACTACACCGACCTGCGCGCGCTTTACGAATTCGCGGCGGCGCAGTCAGCGGCAGAAAGCGGGCCGGTCGGTGGGCTCGTTGCGACGCTGGACCGGCAGATATTCCGTTCGGACCGTGTGTTGGCATATCGCATCTACAACCCGGCCACGCTGGCCGTAGAGATATGGTGCCGAATGAAGGGTGCAGAGAGTTTCGGCAAGTGTCTCAGCAGCTACGAGGGCGCCATAGACAAGGCGCTCGGCGACACGCCGGTGCGGATTCCGGCCGATACGGGCACGCTAGTCGGCTTCATGGCCGGCAAAAAGGGGGCACTGGTGTTCAAGACGCTGGACACGACAAAGGAGAAAAAGCGGAGCACCGTGGGCGCCGAGTGCGGGAATACATCGAATCTGGGTGAGCATCATCCACGGATTCGGCTGCTTCATGAGGCGGGACGGGCGGCAGGCGGAGGGCTCGGCGCACTGATGTTGCCGGATGACGACGCTTCTTGGGACGCTGCGGGTGCGCCGATACGGATGCGCGACCTGGAGATTGCGCACATGCGCGACATAACTCATCAGCCATTGTGTATCTATATGGAGTTCTTGACACGCCTTCTGGACACGGTGCGTGTAGAGGAGCGGCGGTGGTTCCTGGACGCAGTGACGGCGGCGCGGGCGGGTCTCAAGGGACGGGCGTGAATACGACGACGGGCGTGAGTGCGGCGGCTACGCCGGCCTCCTCCAGACACGACGGGGACCCACTCTAGAAATTTTAGCTCCGAATCCCAATGACGCCAGGCGTCGGAGCTGCGAACAAGAGTGAGTGTTGAATTATAGTAATAGGATTTTCCATCCATAAGAGCTTCAAACAATAGGTCTTCTAGTGATTTTAATTCGCGACCATAACCGCCCGGCCGTGTAAACTCCGTCATTGATTTAGCCAAGTCTTCGTATGGTATCTGCTGCATCAGGAATGCTATTGTCTGTTCAGAGGCAGTCGGTGCCGTAAAAACATGCGGATAGTGGCGGATAGCTACGGCGGCAGCGACCGTTCCCTCTATTTCACGGAAAGTGGTGCGCTGCGCCCGCGCACGGGCCTCTTCAAAAAGTGGCGACCGGTACCCGTATTTTTCGTAGATTCCCGGCTCCCCGCGCATCAGACGCCATGCAGACAGATGCGCACGGTGGCCCGGCTTGAACGCAATATCGTCAATCTCCAGCGTCAAAACATCGGGACACGCGGCAAACTTCAGTTTGGATGACAGCACCTGTAGGATGTCGGTTTGTGTGGTGCCGGCGGGAACGGTCTCCTTGCTAAGCGGCGGCTCAAAACAGCGTTTCGTCGCGCTGTTTGTGCTGATGTAAGATTCAATCTTGACGGAGCAGTCGTCGGGAATGAATGAGATACAGCCGTTGGTGATGCCGTCGTCTCCATCCACCGAAAATACGCTTGAGAAGCGGGCGCCGCCGATTTCAAACGTGAGACGGTATCGCGTGGCGGGTAGAGCCGCCCCTAGTGACTGTTGATAGGGACGGAAGGATTCTGTTATTTGCTGCGCTATTCCCGCTGCCATTCCCCTATTTAGAGCCCCAGTAATAAACCAAAAAAGTGACCCCCGGTAGTGATGGCAGCCCCGACGCAGCCAGCAGTCAAGATGAGCGTATTCCGACCCACATTTCTAGACCAGCGTGTGGCGCTGGCCCCCACCGAGCTCCGCGAGGCTGCGGCCGACATGGATGGGTTCCTCCTGAAGAAGATTCGCGCGGACCTGGAGGAGCGCTGCTGCGCGCACGGCTGGGTCCGTGGCGGCAGCACGGAGATTCTTGCCCGATCCATGGGCCAAGCCGAACATTGTCGATTCACGGGGGACTTCCTGTATCACGTCAAGGTGCGCGTTCTATGTTTCCTGCCGGAGACCGGTCAGACGATTGATGCGCAGATTCTCAAGACCAACAAGCTCGGCGCCTACGCACTCCTTGTGGACCAGGGGCGTGTCTCAGAGGCAATTCGTATTCTGTTGCCACGGGACCTCCACATCGGCAACGCGGAGTTCGATGACCTGATTGTGGGAACGGTGGTGCGAGTGCGGCTCCTCCGGTCGCGCTTCCAGAAGAACGACGCCTTTATCCAGGCAGTGGGCACATATGAGGGTGCCAGCGGAGCGGAGATTAAGGACGCGGGGCGGCGGAAGCGTCTGCAGCCCGATGTGCCGGCTACGGAGGGTGGGGAGGCTGTGACGGCAACTGCAGAAGAGGAGAGAAAGGGAGATGGAGGGGGAGGAGGTCCATTGTCGCCGATCCCTGAAGCGACCGCGGACGCGAGCACCGCCTAGAGTGCGCGGCCCTGACAGATGAGTGGCAGCAGCAATCAGCTTGATCTGTTCATTCAGGATTTTCTAACTACTAACAGAATCCTGAATGCGCACGTGCCGTGGCTCACCCTCGTGAGTCGGCGATTCGTAGAGGCGGGGGCGCAGCGCAAAGTGTTCAGCTTCCAGTCAGCTGGAGCCACCCATTTTGCGGTTGGAACTCTCCTGGAGCTTCCCGATGGTGACTGTTTCCGGATTGAGCTGGTGGCGGCAATAGCCGCTGAAGAGCATCGTCTGGACTGTCTGCGAATGACGTGCGCTGCGACCCACACGGCGCACGAGGTGTCCCGGCTGCCTGCGACCATAATTATCCGCCTCGCCACACGCAATCGGGGCTTGATTCCTATCGTGTTTGTTGTGCGCGAAGATAGAACGCTTGCGGAGCCGGTGCTTGTCTAGACAGACAGGCGTTTAACGGCCGACTGGCGAACCTCCGAGGCTCTTAAGAGAGTTTGACGATGGACCCTGCCGAGTATGCGCGCCGTGCCGCTTATAACGAGACAATCAAGTCAATGTCGCATTCGGAGCATCTGGAGGTCGGGAGAATTCTGCGCAAACACGGAGTTGCACTCTCCACGAATCGCAACGGTATATATTTCAGCGTTGACAAGCTGCCCCAGCCGGTGTTTGAGGAGCTGCTGCGCTTTCGGGAGTTTGTCCTGAAGAACTCGGCTGAGCTGGCGAAGCGTGATGCCGCGATGGCGCAAACTTGACGCGCCCTAGCGGCTAGTATGAAGCACCTGGGTAAGACCAATAATGAGCGGCTCTTCTAATTTGACCGCATTTGAGTGGTATCTCTTGGGTAGCTGGTTCTACCCTATTGCGGCGGTAACAGCCCACATACGGCTCAACAAGAGCCGCATCGCCGCAGAAATATTCAGTGTTGATGGACTTACCACAGCACAGGAACTGTTGGTGAATTATTCAGTGTATAGAGCACCAACTTATGTGGGAACACCGCACGCGATGGTGCCATTTGGAGGCGGTAATTCTTACGAATGGAATCGTGTCTACTCAACATTCCGCAGCAACTGTGGAAAACTATATTGGAACTACTGGTTTGGCCAGTCATCACAGCTAGGTTCAATCCCACAAACTGTATCATACATTTCCAAGGAGGCCGACCTGGCAGCGGTGATTCCGGTAGCAGAGCATAACCGATTTCCGATGAGTTTTCCACTCCAGCTCAAGCAGCTTACACTACCCAGTGGTCCCCTCTATTTCCATAGGGAAACTGGACTAGTTGGATTTACAAAGAAGGAGCTGCTAAAAGATGTGCTAGTGAAAACGCGCTTCTTTGGAACAGTTGGCATTCCTAGCATGGCTCTGCTTATGTTTGCGCTACCGTGGGGGTTCCACAAGATAAATAAGGCGACGTTTCCAGACTTTTATAAGGCTGCTTCGCCGCCAACTAATATCATCGCAAAAATCCGCCTAAAGTTATGGGAACTTTAGACTGTTAAGGATCGATGAGCCGCACGGGTGCCGTCGCTGCGTCAGTATCATGGGAGGAGCTGTCGGCGGCTATCGCCGCGAATCCGGGACGCGGGGCGCGGCCTCTGAATCTCAACAGCGCTTCGGGATCTCTGGCCGCTCTGGGTAGCGACAGCGGCGGCAGCAGCCCCCTGCCGGGCTGGACCGAGGACACTACACAGACAGTAGCTGATGTTGTGTCGCTCGTTCTGTGGGTACGTGAACCGATGTATCGGAGCGCGGCGGCGGGGGTGCGGCGTGCAATGGAGTCTGAGGAGGCCGGCGCGCTAATCGGGCTCGTGGAGAGCGCCTGGCGGGCCCACAACGGTCGTCGGCGGGGCTGGGTGCGAAAGCATCTGGAAGAGGACCTGCGTGGGCGAGCGGCGGGGGCAGATCCGGCAGGTGGATTTTGGGATGCGGTGCGCACGACGAAGCGGACGGCTCAGCTCGTGGACTACGTGGGACTCGTGCGCGGGGTACGTGTGGCGCTCTGGTGGTCGGGGGCAGAGACAACAACGGTGATTCCTGCGTCAGGTGTTGGTGCCGACGCAGGCATCGTCCAGCTGGCGTGCGATTCAGCCCGGATGCTGGTGGGACCCAGTGGTTTCCGCCTGGATGATGCTACCGCGTGGCCTGCTTTGCTGGAGGGGAGCAAGGCACGCTGGATGCCACCTGCCTGTGCGGCGTCGGCAGGAGCGCTGACGGTGGGCCAGATTACAGACATGCTTTCTGGAATTGGTGCTGTCGTAACCGTAAAGAAGAGCCGGGCAGCTCTCTGGCAGCGCCTCCAGTGGGAGCTTTTTGTTCGAGAGCTGGCCGGCACACCGGTGAGCCTCGGGATGCTGACGGAGGACTCGGTCGGGTCGGATGTTTGATTGCCAGCGCCTAAATTTGACCCCTGCCCAGCACAGCGTACCCAACCGCTGCCCTGAGTAAGGATAGCACACAATGGAACTTCGCCGCGCAGAGAATGACGGACTCGGCCGTCTTGCTGAGGTGTGGAAGACCACCCCCGGCGCCGAGATGGAGGCAATGTTGACTGGGCTGGACCTGACAGCGTGGCAGGATGTGATTCAGTATCTGCGGAGTCTCGGGATGCGCGAGGCACAGCAGACTCTCAAGCTGAATGTCTGTTTGAGCAATGACATTCGCTTCACGCTGGAGGGGGCGGGAGTGATTCAGGCCTACTGTCGCGATAATCGGATGGCCGACAAACCGTTTACCGCGATGCTAAAGGAGTCGGTGGGCGACGCGCCACCGGTGGATTTCACCACGTACTCTGCGCGGGCGAAGCTGAAGCGGGAGCTGCCGTTGGCCGCCGACGATGCGCGTATCAAGGAGGCGCTAGCGGGATGGGATAAGTTGGCGAAGCTCTATCGACAGATTCAGCGGTTCGAGTTCGTCGCACCCGGTGGGCTGGGGCTGCGATTTGATGTGTCGGTGGTGCGCGAGGGCCGGGGGCGGACATATCAGGAGGCACGGATGACCGTGGCACCGGCGCGATATGAGGCAGAGGCAGAGGTGACGGCAGATCGGGGGCGAACATCAGCGGCGGACGCGGCCCGGCTGGTTGTGCGGGGTCTGAGTTGGCTCCTTCAGGGGCGACAGCGGTCGTTCGTGCTCGTCAGCTCGGCGGGTGCGGGTTCGGTGCTTGGCTCGTTGGGGCGGATTTTCGGGAGCGGGAGCCAGGCCAGCAACAATCGGCGGGGAGGGGCCCGCAACGGCGCCTTCGTTGCACAGAGCTTCCGCTATCCGGCACCGCAACCGGCCACTCTCAAGCGGACGCACATGGCGGAGGTCGCAGAGCCGGGTGTGCCGAATCTGCTTGCGACGCCCGGTGGCTACAACGTCACCGATAAGGCCGACGGACTACGGGCGCTGCTCTACGTGGCCGAGAACGGCAAGCTGTTCCTTGTGGATATGGGCGGACGCGTGTATGCGACGGGACGACAGACCGATACGAAGCTCGCTGGACTGGTGCTAGATGGTGAGTGGATTCGCCGCACGCGCACCGGTGCGCCAGTCAGCCACTTCTTTGCCTTTGACATTCTAGCGGGCCCAGGTGGCGACACCACCGTTGCGGAGCTGCCGTTCATGGTGGCCGGTGCCATGCTCGGCTCGGCGGCTGCTGCAGAGACGCGCCAGGCACGTATGTCGGCGGTGGTTGGTGAGCTCGCGGGTGCGACGCAGACAGTGCGTGGTGTGCCGCCGGCGGCGGATCTCCAGGTCGGTATGAAGACATTCCGCACGGCTGCCGGGATGGGTCTATTCCGCGATGCAGCTGCGGCGGTGCTAGAGGATGCGAAATCGTTGCCGTATGCCGTAGATGGTCTCATCTTCACACCAAATGCCGCACCGCTGCCGCGGGGGAGCGGCACATGGCACGCCCAGCTCAAGTGGAAGCCGGCACACGAAAACACGATTGACTTCCTGGTGGTGGTAGACAAGGAGCGGGGGCGCGACGGGACACCGGTCGGGGCCGACGCGGTTGGTCTCAAATATCGCGAGGATGCCGGTCAGACGGTGCGCTACAAGACACTGCGGCTGTTTGTCGGCTCGGCGCGGGATGCGGCCTTCTCCGACCCACGGAGCACTGTGCTAGACCCCGCTGCGCCTCTGCCGCGCTCGGTTGAAGACGGTGAGTGGCGCGCAGTGGAATTCCGGCCCACTGATCCACGCGACCCGATGGCATCAGTCTGCTATGTCGCGATTGGAGAGGGTGCCGGCGATCCCGCGGGCGCCGCACCGGCTGCAGTGGCGCTGGACACTGACTCGAATGCGATTCGCACGACACGTACGGGCGACCTGATTGACAGCGATATGATTGTAGAGATGGCCTATCGGCCGGAGCGTGCGCCGGGGTGGCGCTGGGAGCCGGTGCGGGTGCGACACGATAAGACGGAGCGCTGGCAGGCGGGTGTGCGGCGGGGCACGATGAATGCGGACTGGGTGGCGGCGGATATCTGGAACTCTCTACATAATCCGGTAACCGAGGAGGCAGTGCGCACGGGGCGCGTGGAGCAGTGTGTTGCGCCGGCGGCAATGGTCGCGCCCACCACCTATTACAGCCGGCGTGCCCCGCGTCGTGATATGATGAAGGTGGAGTGTCTGCGGAACTTCCACAACAACTGGATTAAGCGGCGGATGCTGTTGCGGCCAACGCTGCGGCCGGGGGCGGCACTCTGCGACCTCGCGATGGGCAAGGCGGGCGACATCCACAAATGGGTGGCGGCGGGTGTCGGGCGCGTATTCGGCTGCGACGTGGCGGCGGCGAATCTAAATGACCCAGAGGACGGTGCCTATCGGCGCCTGCTAGACAAGATGGTGGAGATGGGCGGGCGCGACCGCGTGCCGCCGATGGTGTTTGCGCAGGCGGATGCGGCGCGGCGGCTGGTGACAGGAGAGGCCGGTGTGACCGCGGAGGACCAGGAGCTGCTACGGCGGGAGCTGGGCGGCAGCGGTGCTGCCTTTGACGTAGCCTCCTGTATGTTTGCGCTCCACTACATGTTCCGCGATGCGAACACGCTGGCCGGATTCCTCACAAACCTCGCGGACCTTGTGAAGGTGGGCGGCTACTTTGTCGGTTGCGGCTTTGACGGCGACGCGGTGGCGCGGCTGCTGGCGGGAGACGAACTATCGGTGTCGGGGCGGGATGGGGCCACCGATGTCTGGACGATTGGCAAGCGATACGGGAGCGGGGTGGGCGTGACGGTGCCGCCGACGGAGGCAGGGCTCGGGCTCGCGATTGATGTGGATTTCATCAGCATCGGGGAGACACATACGGAATATCTCGTGTCGTGGGCTTTCCTACAGGCCCAGTTGGCGACGGCGGGGTTTGAGCTGCTGACGGCGGCGGAGTGTGGGGAGCTGGGCCTGCCGGGGCCGACGGCGATGTTTGGTGATTCCTGGGCGGCGGCGGAGGCAGCGGGGGAGCGCTACGCTATGACAGACGCAGTGCGGCAGTTCTCTTTCCTGAATCGCTGGTATGTGTTCCGACGGCGGACGGATGCGCGACCGGCTCCACCGGTTGCGGTTGTTGCTGGACCTGTGGGGCTGACAGAGGTGGCTGCTCCTGCTGCAGAGACGGCAGAGGCAGAGGCACCCGCTGTGATTGAGCTCCCAGCAGAAGAGGTTCCCCAGCTGGAGGTGGAGGAGGTGGTTGCTGCTGCTGCGCCGGCGCCAGCACCAGCGCCACCCCGTCCTTTCCTTGTGAACCCCGGAGTCAAAGAGCCCGACCTGCGTCTCGGCGAAGAGCTCAAGGACTGGCCGCGATATATGGGGCTGGGCACTCTCGTTGAAATTGCAGACCTAACTGATGCTGCGGTCAAGTATCCTAGCATTGAGGCGGCCGTTGCTTCCGCCAAGTATCAGCGCGCAACCGACAAGCCTGCGCTCGGCCCGCAGCTGTATCGTACGGAGGGTGCCATTCATCAGAAGTATGAGGGAGAGCGTCTGCGGCTGCGTGCGGCCGGCTCATCAGATGAGCTGCTCGCAAAGACAGTCGATGATGAGGTGACGGCGGTTCGCATAGCGGCCAGTGAGAAGAAGATGGCAAGCTACAAGACCACTTTCAATCGCGGGGCATGGGATGCAGCGAAGGCAGAGGTCTATCGGGGGTATCTAGCACAGCGCTACGCGACCGATACGCGTTTCCGTGCGATGATCGATGCGATTCGTGCGGCAGGTGGTGAGATTCAGTTTGCGAACGGCACGGTGGCTACGAACGAGCTGGGGGTTGGTGTGTTGGCGGATGGAACGGTGGTCGGCGGCGAAAACAAGATTGGTCGGTGGATGATGGAGTTGGGCGGATCCTAAATGCGTTAAATCTAGAGCCCCAGATTAGAATGAAGAACCTTCTAATCGGTGTTCTTTTGGTGGTGGCCGCGGTGCTGCTCTATATCTTGTGGCAGCGTAGTACAGGAGCATCGGTAGTGATTCCTAGTACAGTCGTGGTGGTGCCGGATGATGGGCCAGAATGGTGGGGGCCATGGTGGCACGGTCGTGCTGGACGCGGTTGGTGGCCTGGTCCCGGTTGGTGGCCGCATCCTCCTTCTCCTGCGCCTGGTCCTAAACCTCCGCTAGGTCCCGGCGGATTTCCCCCGTTGCCGAAGCCCTTGGGTCCCGGTGGATTCCCTCCGTTGCCGAAGCCGAAGCCTTTGGGTCCAGGTGGAATAGGCCCAAAGCCCCTCGGGCCTGGTGGAATGGCACCGCGGTTTCATTAGGAAAGGTCTGGGAATGCATCGCGCAGTCGGTCCACAAACGGTGCCTGCCACGGCCGATACTCTGTCCGCACCGCCTCATAGTCCGCTAGACGCGAATTGAGTGTCAACGGAGCATCCAGATAAGCTTGTAGCTTGTGCGGATCCCGCCACACCTGGACCGCAAAGTCCGCCGCCGCGCGCGGTCCAGCAAAATCGCGCACATTGATAAATGCCGCTGGATTGAAGAAATCACAGACAGTTGCTGTATCGCCCCAGTAGATTGGCACTGCTCCCGCTCCAAACGCATATCCAATTTTCTCTGTGAGATAGCCAGGGGCAATCTTATTCTCCATAGATACAACAAATCCAAACGGTTGAAACGATGTGTTATTTTTACTGCGTTCCGATGCCGGCAGAATGAACGGATTATCTGTAGTGCGACACGACGCACCAAAGCCGTAGCAGGTGGGTTCCTGAATCCGCATCTCCCAGAACAGCTCTTCACGCTCGCGTACCCGATTTGTGAATGCCATTGCAGCGCACCAACGTTTGGGCCATACAACTGGTTCCGGGCGTGCTGTATGCTCAATCTCTGCAACAATATGTGGGAACCATATCTCATTCGGACGACCAGTATGTGCCGTATTCAGCTCTAGCAAGGGGGCGCGTCCCGGCAGATGCGCAACTGGATATGACTCGCCCGACCATGTGATGTAGGGGCAGTTGTATGGACGTGTTGGCTCCATGCGTTGAAAGTGGCTGCGCACGACGAGATCTGGGTCACCCTCATGGTCAGTAGTAATCAGTGTTCCTGGGAACGTGCGCTTCAGCAGCGGCATCAGAAAGCCGTATGACCATGAGCCCATTCCATCTGACCAGATATTCAGCGTGGGTGCTGCCGTGCCAGCCATCTGCTTTGGCGACGCAAAGGTGACTTTAGCCGGGGTGATACAGCCATCGTTTACCAAGAAGATGCCACAGTCCATTACAGATGGTGCGCTGGCCTGGCAGCGGCTGGCCGTAGTGAACGCACACCCACGCGATGAGCGGATTCAGTTTGAGGAGGAGACGCACACCTACACGATCGACGGTGGGCGCGCAGGATGGACAAGCTGTACGGGGTTTCTTCACAACTTCTTCGGACACTTTGATGCCGACGCGGTGATCGCCAAGATGATGAGCTCACCGCGCTGGTATGAATCCAAATACTTTGGAATGACCGCTGAGGCGATTAAGGCGCAATGGGCGGCCAAGGGAAAGGCATCCTCAGAGGCGGGCACGCGGATGCACTTGGATATTGAGCATTTCTACAATGCGCTGCCGGCGGCTTGGGCTGCGACAGCGGTAGCTGGAGCGACTGCGACAGCGTCAGAGACAACAAGACCCGTAGACGTCCCCACCGGTCTCGCTGCGATGGCCAGTGCCGATTCCTGGGAGCCTGCCGGTGGCCCCGAATGGAACTACTTCTGTGATTACCAACGGGCATACGGTTCACGATTTGAGCCGTTCCGCACAGAGTGGCTGGTGTTTGACGAAGAGCACAAGGTGGCTGGTTCTATTGATATGGTCTACAAAAAGACCGATGGCACGCTCGCAATCTATGACTGGAAGCGGATTGAGGAGGTGAAAACGGAGAATCGCTACCAGAGCGGCCTCGGTCCAATCGCGCATCTGCCGGACACTAATTACTGGCATTACTCTCTCCAGCTGAATGTCTATCGTTATATAATTCAGAAGTATTACGGTTGGACCGTATCGGAACTGGCACTAGTGGTGCTACATCCGAATAACCCTTCGTGGCGCGTTGTGAAGCTGAACATGATGGACGACGAGGTGGCGGGGATGATGGCGGCACGGGCGGCAGCGCTGCGAATGGAGGGCAATGACGGCTCGGCACCGGTCGTGATGTTTGATCACGAGGAGAATTAGATATCTGATTTAGTCTCTGCAAAACCGCCGGGCTCTCCCTCCTCTCCCTCCTCTTCTAATAAAGGGGCAACTGCCTCCACATAGCCCTGTGCGTCAGCATCTGGAATTGGGCTGGCCGCCTCGAGCGCATCCTGAACCTCTTTTGGCAGACTGCTTCTCTTAAACCGAATATCCTGCTGTACTTTTTTACCTAGCATTTTTCTACGATAGACCGTCAACTGCTGAGGCCCCCATACCATCATCCACAGATCAGAACCTGGCGCTGCCGATGGACTTGGGGCAATCCACCGACTAACACGAATAGTGCCGCTGCGCGTGCGATTGACAAAGATAACATTGCTAAGAAGCATCGTACCAATAACATACCAATCTTGAGTGCTCCACTGGAGTGGACGACCGGCTGCCCCTGCCAGTTTCATGAGAGCTCGTCGCTGCTGAATAAGCTTCTCCCACTCTGGAATCGACTTGCTAGTGGCATCAGAAAACGCTAATGCGGTTGGGTTTCCAATATTAGGAGCAGGAGAAGCCACCTGGAAGCCTAGCGCGGTCCACTCAGATGGCAGAGGCGGTTGCTGGCGGCCGGCACCTCTGCCTCTGCGCCTTCAAAACGCAGCAGCTCCTCAGGGAATGTCATCTGAGTTTCACCGATGAATCCAAGACGATCCATAACAGCGGTGGCTCTTTCGTTCTGACGAGTAGCGAGATACAGCTCGTCTCCAACACGCACCACGCCGCGTGGTTCGCGGATCTCAGGAATATTCTGCTCAAACAGCTCTCGCCGCCGAGCAGCGTATCGCAGAAGCTCATCGCTGAGACGTGCTGTCATTACTCGTACCGCATTCGTACCGCTGCCTGTTCGCACCGGAGCGTGAATTAGGCAGCGCCCACCACTCCATCGACAGGCCCCCGCTGTCGCACAGCCTGCTTCGTCGCCATCGAGAGATAGACAGTCTACACGTAAGAGAGAGAGGGCACGGCGCTCCGTAGTCTCTTCGGGCAGAATCATAGTTCTAATCACGGGTTCTAGCAGAATATCCATTCGTTTACGCTTCTCGTATAGAGGCATCTCTTTTCGTATCAGACCTTGAATATTTGCGAGTAGCGCCGGCTGACGCGGCAACAGAAAACTGAATGAGAGACGCACATGCTGGTAGGCCTCCGCGAGCTGCTCTTCAACTGAGGCGGTGCTCTCCTCCAGAGCCACTAGTTGTGATGGAGACGCGTCAGGTGCGCGCAGAATCAATGCATCACGCTCCCAGGGAAAGGCATCCAGCTGCTGGGCCGGGAGTGGGGCTGTGTCAGCGTTGAACGGCTCGGGCGCAACAGGAATCATTGTGCCTATAGCCAACTGGATTCCAACGACCATCATTGTACTCTCATCTGTTATACGGGTCAGCAGCTGGGCCGGGCGCAGAGCAGGATAGCTCGTCGCAAGTGTTGCGTAGCCGGCAAGATAAGCGGCTAGCGACGCCGGTGGAATCATGGTGACCTCATAGACTCGCGGGAGTTTGAGTGCCAGATTACCATCGTCTAGGCACGGAACAAACAGAGGGTGCTCTGTCGCTCCCCATAGAACACCCGCCACGCGATTACTGCGTTCTCGCACGAGTGCCTGTGTGTTTGTATCCACAATCAGGCTGCTGAGGCGGGGCAGACCGGCGCTGTCGCGTTCCGGTGTCCATACATGCGGTGGGGGAGCGGGGCGTCCGCAGCCGGCACGCCAATCACGAATCCATTTTGCCACACTAGACCGCAGCGCAGGGGGGACTTCGGTAGCGCGTTCACTAAAGAGAAGCACCGCCTGCTTTGTGCCGTTATAGAGCACCAGCGGTTCCCAGGTATCATCGCGACGGTCGTGCCACATGAACGCTATGGGCACCTCACCAAACACGGACGCAGGCGGTACACCAAATGCGGGGCATACCACCTCGATGCGATCACCGTGCTGCTCCAGTGTTATCAGCAGTAGACCGCGAGGCGTGATGACACCGGGCTGGGCAAGAATATGCTCTATGTGGCGGAGCTGTTTCGGTTGGCGCACGGAACCAATATACTTTAGATACGCATTCATAGCACGGTAGAGGCGTAAAATATGGGGACGACTCGCGTCATTGAGAGTTGCTCCGGCAGTAGCCGCGAAAGCCGCCAGTGATCCATTAATCTCCATTTCAGTGAGCTGGCTGCGGGCGGCAAATTCGTGAAGCAGCGTTCCATAATTAGCGGATTCAAATGCGCGAATGAGAGGTTGCTCTCTTTCTAGAATTGCGCGCTGTACCTGTTCTGCTGAATCCTTACCAAGAAGCGGTGCCAGACCCGCAAACAGATTACGACCCGGTGCCTGTAGTTGGACATCCACGCCAACGCGCACAAACAGAGTGGCTCCATCTGCAAATGTGGGGCGAATGCCGCGCATCTCCACGCTGCGCTGGCTGTTTTGGCCAAAGAAGGTATCTAGCAGTGGTGGTAGTAGTCCAATCTTACCGGCCTCCAGAGATTTGTCGCTGCTAAGGATGTATTGCGTCGTCATGCTACCGAGTTTAGCGGCGTAGCCCACGGTCGGTTCATCGGCAGTAACACCGGCTGCTTCGGGAACACCTGCTTCTAGCTCAGGAATAACTTCTGCGCCTGCAGCACCGGCAGCGGCTGCGATCTCGTCATCTTCATCTGGAAGCTCTTGACCGTATACTATTTTACCTTCGTAGGCGCGCTTCATATACTTTTTAAGGAGTCGTGGAGTGGTGTCACAGCAGGGAAGCTCGTAGCCGTCGGGGTGCTTGGTACGTGTGACTGTTCCAATAAAACTATGATACTTACCAGTGCTCTCTTTGGGCGTACGGACTATGACTGACTCACCGGGTTCGGGTGTGTCTAGCTTGGCGATGGCACGACCGCCACAGAAAGGGCATGTGTTGGGTGGCTTGGTGAATCCACGGCCCTCGGTACCGGCAAACTCTTCGCGCAGCAGCGGCAGATTGTCGCGGTCGCACCAGAGCTCGGGGCACATCAGGTAGGTGCGTTTGCTCGGATCTGTTTTGTTGATATAGCCGTAAACTGTCCACATCGGTCGGCCAGATTCGGGGTCGCGCATGTAATAATCGTCGGAGCGTGTGCCGGTGGGTTTCCATTTTGGGTCTTGTGGGAGATCCGCCGGTTTACTGGGTGGAAGCAGCACGAAGCGGACACGGTCATCATAACAGTGACGGACGCGGATGTATTCATTTTGCGTGAGCACATTGGGCTGGCGCCCGTCGCGGCGCTGGCAGGTCTTGCTGAACCCCTTGACGCGACCGGTAGTTGTAGAGGAGTAACCGAACAGCACTTTATCTTCGCGTTTGAGGCGGTCCATGTACCAATCGTCCTTGAGCTTGAGGGCCGGCTCGCCTGGCGCCCAGGGGCTGCCGCCGCAGGGAATATCGC
>RGVZ01000441.1 GCA_010029825.1 bacterium
CTCGGCGTGTTCTCGTTTGTCCTGATCTACAGCCAGCCCGGCTGCGGAACAATCACCGAGACCGGCGTGCTCTCCTCGTACGTGCTCAGCGCGACGGGCGTGTACGCCTCCCTGAACGGCGCCAGGGTGACCGTGGCCTTCGATAACACCACGCCCGGCTTTCCCCGGACGATCACGATCCAGCAGCACGACTGCTGAGACAAGACAAAAATCTTGTCTCCTGATAGGCATGGATCTCTTGTCTCTCGTTGGTAATCCCAGGATTACCGACTACTCGTTCCGCGTGGCGGACAGCATCTTTACCAATGGCTCGGGCTACAAGAAAGAAGACCTCCTCGCGCTGTACGGCTACCACCTTGGTCTCTGTCAGCCTCCCAACGCGCTCTACCCGCAGAGCAACTGGCAGAGCCACAGGATCTGCCTGCTCAGCGCCATCGCCGTCACGCTCCGCGACACGTCAAGAATCAATCAGTGCGACGCGCTCCTCCGTCGATGGATCGCGGAAAGCAGCTGCGGCTGCTGCGACGCCCGCTCGCAGGATTTTCACTGGCGGGACTCGTGCGAGTACGTCGTCTACGGCTGGTGGGCGCTGGCCAAGGCCTGTGTCTACCTCCAGAGCGCCAACAAGAAACCGTACAAGCCGCTTTTCAACAACCTCTTTGCCTGGCTCGCGCCGTACCAGGCCGGGACGAAAAAGCACGTCGAGTTTGTCAACAGCAAGAACATGCCGGCCGACCTCCAGAAGCCAAAGTACAACAAGCCGTTCGATCCGAATTACGTCATAAACCTGACCAGGGTTTATGACCTCCTGAAATCATGAGTTAATCATCAGGAACAGGAACGGGTTAACGAGCTGGACAGTGATGCATGCCAGCCAGCCCAGATCCACCCATTTATCTTGCGAGACGCGCAAGTGATCTTTGTACAGGCTGTACCCAATGCCGTACACGGCGCCCATATAGAAAAGGACAAAAGGCAGAATGATCTGGAGCGTGTGGAAAAAACCGATCATGGCATGCTCGTCTTCTCGGCGCTTCCTCGTGCGGACGGCTTTTGGCGTGATCCGGAACGTCACGCGGTTCAGTCCCAGCGTTTTGCCGATGAAAGAACACATGAAATAGACGTTGAACGGAACCATAAACAGGGTCTCCTGGAGCGACAGGATCATGACGCCGAGTGGGAGGCGGCGGTGGAGGTACAGCAAGCACAAGAGATAGAGGGAGATGTACGGCAGGAAGGCGATCAGGTATTTTTGCGTCGGCAGGGAACACAGAAAGATCCCGTCGCTGACGAGGTCGATCATCGGTCCGAGCATGAGAATCACAAAAAAGAGGGAGAGGACCGGCGACGCGCCCGAAAAAAAATAGATCCACCGGTGCACGGGCGGCAGCTCACGGAAGAGCGTCCAGAACCGTCGGCAGAAGACGATCTCCAGCCCCCCGACGGCCCAGCGCTCCCGCTGATAAAAGAAATCGAGGAGCGTGGTCGGGGCGAAGCCGATCGCCGTGGTCTTGGTGTAATACCGGCTCTGACGGCCCGTCGCGTGGAGCGCGAGCGACGTGTTGAAATCCTCCGTGATGGAGCCGTACTGCATCCCGCCGATCGACACGAGCGCCTCCCGGTCAAACAGCACGTTCGTCCCGCAGCACGGAACCCCGCACGAGTAGGCGCTGTATGCCGGGAGCACGACGTCGTAGAAAAAGAAATAGTGCTGGCCGAGCACATCGATCCCCAGATTGCAGAAGCGCTGCGGCGACTGGACGAACGCGACGGAAGGGCTGCGCCGGACGTCCTCTCCCAGGTCGTAAAAGAGCGGCACGAGGTTGCTCAGGATGTCGGTCTGCGGCGCCATGTCGCAGTCGAGCACGAGCACCAGCTCGCCGCGGTGCGCGCCCGAGAACAGGACGTCGTTGACGTTCCCGGCCTTGGCGTGTCCCCGGATCGACGTGCGCCGCGTGTACACACAGGCGGGAAACTCTGTGCGCATAAAGTCCATGACCTCGTCCGACCGGCCGTCGTCCCCGACCACGACCGTCAGCAGCCGCGACGGATAATCGATCTTCTGGACGGCCCGGAGCGTCCGCCGGAGCACCACCACCCCCTCTTTGTAGGTCGGGATGATGATCAGGACGCTCGGTAGGAGTCCGTCCGCGCTCAGCACATCCATGATCCTGGTCGATCTGGTCTCCAGGCTCTCGTCGCTGATCCTGTTGTGCTCTTCCGTGTGATGCATCGTCCCGT
>RGVZ01000442.1 GCA_010029825.1 bacterium
CCGCGGACCGCGGTGCGGTGTAGCCTTTACGGAATACCGTTTCGGCAGACCTCGCATGGTGATCCTGACGGATACCTGTGATCCCGGTGGATGGATTCCAAAGCCGCATCTCATGGGCCTCGAAGTAACAGGGTAATCGTTTCGACTCAGGAATACTGAGTTCCTCAAGCTTGGCGTCAAATTCAGCGGCACGTCCTGATTCATGCGCTTCATCTTCTTTTTTCTCGTCGTTTTTTGAATTGGCCCACGGGACTGTGCCGTAACCACGCTTCTGGATCGCGCTATGGACGGCTTTGTAGATCTGCCAGTCCGCAAGCTTTTCAATTTGCCCCTCAAGGATCATCACCCTTAACAGACAGCATGTATAAACAGTCTCGTCGCCGGGTGCAGGAAACTCACGCTGCAAACGCGGGTCCACTTTTACGACCCGGTAGTCCGGATATGCAGGTTCGCGGAATTCCTTCAGTACGGGAAATTTCAGGGCCAATGCCTGCTGGTTCCACCAGTACTCCCGCGCACGATGGGCCGTCCGGGTTCGGAGCATTCGTCGTTTTGATGCCGCAGCCTGCGTAGACGCAAAGTCTGCCGGGAACTTCCAGGACTCGTGCCAGATAATGTCGTTGTCGTTGCGAATCACCGCACCCAAAGACCCGGTACCAACGTCAAAGCCGAAAACAAGCATAAAAAGGCTCCGGTGAGGGAATGAAAATATAATGTCGAGTCATAATAATAGGCTCTCGCGCGACAGACGGGCAACAGGGTGTATCCGAGTTGGACGACGTCCAAGACTCACGGGAATGACGGAAGAGAGGATCCTTCGCTCCGCTCAGGATGACGGCCGGGGGAGAGGATTCTTCGGGCTTCGCCCTCAGAATGACGGGGGAGAGGATCCTTCGCTCCGCTCAGGATGACGGGGGCGCCTCAGAATGACGGGGAGGCTCAGGGTGACGGGGGCGCCTCAAGCCTCGAGATCGGCAAGCCATGACGCCGCATTTTTCACGTCCCAATCCTTGTGGGACAATTCTCGACCGGAGTGACGCGACAAGAGAATCGGGCGCTGATTTGGATTTACAGTTTTAAATTTTTCAAAATTCACGTCGTCAGACGGAGAAAGTTTACATTCGACCATGAGTTCAGGGGTCGATTTTTCTACTAGCAGGAAATCGACTTCTTTTCCCTGCTTGTTGCGCAGGTAATGGAGCGATCCGCGAACTCCTTGCGTATCTTCCCGGTACTGCTGGTGCTTCAGAAGACTGCATGCGACCAGATTTTCGAATCTTGCCGATTCAAGATTTTCAGGAATTCGCGCTGTGTCATGGAAATAGACTTTAGGCTGTTTCAGCAGGGAGCCTTTCACTTTCCGGGACCACGGAGATACGAGAAAAATGACGTAAATCGACGCCAGGGTTTCAATCCACCTTTTGATCGTTGGCGCAGACACTCCCACGTCTTCCGCGAGTGACTGATACGATATGGGGCTGCCCACCTGGGCCGCCAGTCGATCCACCAGGTATTCCAGGCTTTTAATGTCTTGAATGACCACAAGATCTCTCAGGTCCTCCCGCAGCATGCTGTCAAGGTGGGTTAGTCTCCATCTTTGGGCGTCGGTATCTGAACCGGCAAAAAATGGCTCGGGAAATCCCCCACGACGTAACAGGCGATCGAGAGCCTCATCCGGTGGCAACTCCGCCTTGAGCTCGCGAACACTGAGGGGGTGCAGGCGATACAGATGATGCCGTCCCGCCAGGCTCTCATTGCCGCTACGTCGCGCCACATCGAGCCGCGCCGAACCCGTCAAAAGCATCCTTGGACGAACACCTTCGGTGTCATAAATTCCTTTCGCCCAGGATTTCCAGCCGCGCATTTTGTGAATTTCGTCGAAGATAACCAGCTCAGAGTCGCGACTCCACGTTTCGCTGACGATGACCTTCCGGTCGCTGCTTCGATCAAAATTCAGATAAGTTGTGATGTCATGGGGAAACAGCGATTTGGACAGCCACGTTTTGCCAACCTGCCTGGGGCCGGTAAGCAGAACCAATTTCTTGTTTAAATCTTTCGCAATAAAATCATGGAGATAGCGTTTCATGATCTATAATAACGCCCATGTTATTTTAGTCATAACTAAACTAACATGGATTTTATTTTAGTACAATGGTGGCTCCCGCAGTCCACCGGGAGGGGTGAGGGAGGGGGGGAGAAGAGAGGATTCTTCGGCCTGTGGCCTCAGAATGAC
>RGVZ01000443.1 GCA_010029825.1 bacterium
GAGCGCTAGAGTCGGCCGTGAGCCGGTCGATTGCCTCGCAGGCCGAGCCCACCTGATCCACTCGCCCGCCATTGCTGGCAGGGCGGATGCCACGGTCTCGGTAGCCCCGATTCATCTGCCTCAGGCAACGCTCTCCGAGCGCGAGAATCTCACTCGGGCAACGGTAGGACTGCGGCATGGTGTACTCGTCTGCGTCCCAGGCCAGGAACAGGCTGTAGTCGCCGCCGGCGAAACTGTGGATCGACTGGTACGGATCGCCACACAGCCATATTCGCTCGACTCGGCCGCCGCCGGCAAGTCGACGGCAGACTCGATCGACCAATGGAGAACTGTCCTGAGCCTCGTCGACGGCCAGCACACGAAGCGACTCCGGCGTGTCGCCCATTGGCTCGATCTCGACCGGCCCGTCGACGGTGAACCGCACCCCAGCGAAGCCGGCAATCATGTCGCTGAAGTCGAGTCGGCCCTCTCGGAGTTTCGCCAACTCGTACTTCCGGATGATCGCCGTGGCCTCCGTCAGTTCCGGAGACCGCTCGTTGCAAGTCGCCCAGCGTCGGAGAGTCTTGGAGAGCGGCTCCATCCGGCTGCGGGCCAGTTCCCAGGCCCTCATCGCTAGCGGGATGGTGTCATTCTCATCGGTGACGTACTGCCGCTCACCACGGGCGTCGCTCTTCGTGTGAACCCGACCTCCCAGGACATTGCTGACCCACTCGTCTCCGCTGACGCCCTCGATCAACTGCCCCTCCTCGACTCCGCAGCAGCGGTGAGCGATCGAGTGAGCCGTGCGGAACCAGCCTCGCCGCGTGAGGTCTTCGGGAGAGACCCCCCAGGCGTCGGAACCCGATCTCGTCCACGCTCAGGCCCAACTCGTCCTTCGCCTGGGTCAGCCGCTCCAGAATGAGCCGAGTCTTCCCCGTCCCCGCGCCGCCGATTGCCCGCTCTACTTTCGCCCTCATTTTACGCCTCCGGATATACCGCCTATGCAGCCCTATGCCAGTTCCAAACGGAATAGATATAAGGAGAAAAAATCCCTATTTTTACAGGTCGAACCATTGCGGATTTGGGGGGTATACCACCTATACCGCGTAATTTCGTGGTGGAGAGAAATTGTCTCCCTATACGGAATCGGCGAGTTTCCTCAGGGCGTCGATGTGACGCTCGCGGAAGATGTACCACTTCCCTTGGCGGCCGTTGACCTTCTTGGAGATCATCGAGATCGTCTTCTCGCCGGCCGCATCCAAGATGGCTTCCTTGAGGGCAGCCCGCTGCGAAATCCCCAACGCTCCTGCCTTGGCGATCTGCCATGCCTTGCTGACGGTCTCATGCCACTTGAGCCACAGGCACCACTCTCCGGACGAGGCTTGAATCCACTTCGGCAGACCTGAGTGGTTTGGCTTCCTGTCGTCCTCGTCGCTGGCCTCGGCCTTCTGGTGCGAGTCCAGGTACGAGAGCAGAATCGACGCGTTGTACGTCGTGACATTCGCCTCCGGAGGCGGAATCTCGCTCTCGGCGTCGTCGGTCAACAGAGACATGAGGCCCCGAATGTCGTCGTATCCGCCCTCGTCGTTCTTGATCGACTCCCCCGTCCAGGCCCTTGCCCACCGCGTTGGATTCGGATCGAGCGGATTGACCTTCCCGGTGGCCTCCAGGATTCTCACGGCGACTTTTCGAGGAGTGACCCACTCCTCCGCCGAGAGCCGCACCGTGACGCTTCGGTTCTCATGCGGGACGGGAACCCGCAACTTGTACTCGGCGTGTTCCCCGCGAACGATCGTGAGTCTCCACTCCCCAGGCTCCCAGCACCGTTCTTCGGAGTTCCAGACCAGACCGTACTGCTCGAACTTGAACTTGCCTGACGCCCGTCTCGCTATGGCACGGTCGCGGTAGTACGCAAACTGATCGGAGGCAATCTTGGAGACCTCGGCGTCTCCCTTCGGCGGCTCACACATTGCCGCGTTGACGCAGAGCATCGTCTGCGTCAACTCTTCCAGTTCCTCGCCCGTGTGCTGGCGGATGCGGGCCGCCAACTTGGAGGCGATGCCGACCAGGAACGCGTGCCGGCCACCTTCGGAAATCCTGTCGGCCGCCCTCAGGGCCTTCCTCGCCTGAGCAGTGACGCCCGACCGCTGGCGACGCGAGGACGCCAGCACCGCGTCCCTGAAGGCATCTGGAAGCCTCGCCGGATTCACCTCCTCCGGAGACCGCCCTGGCAGCCACTT
>RGVZ01000444.1 GCA_010029825.1 bacterium
CCATGACGGACGAACTCGACCTGTCGGCCCGCGTGGTCAAGACGCTGCATCGAGATGGCCTGCCGTCCTTTTTGCTGCGGCGACAACTGACGGTGCTGACGACGGATTGGAATGACATTTTGCGGTCCTTTCTCGACAAGCGCGTCTCCCTCTCCATGCAACAAGACGACGTGGTGTGGAGCATTTTGCATCCGGACGGGACGGTGCAGCATCCTGCCTTCTTGGGCGGCATGGAGACGTTTCTGATGGACGTCGCGCTCAAACTGGTCTTTCACCAGCGATCCTGCGTTCCCAAGACGTCCTTTTTCGTCATTGACGAAGGCGTGTCGCAAATGGACAAGACGCACTTGTCCGACCTCTCGCGGCTGACGGACTTTTTGCGGACGCACTTTGCAACGTCGTGGATCGTGACGCACGTGGAGCGCGTGCGGGACTTTGTCGACGGTGAGCACCGCGTCGTGCGCGACGGCGGCGTCAGCACGCTGCTGCTTCACGCATGACGGCGGCGCTTGTCGCCGCGGCAACGACGACGAGAGACGACGATCCACACCACCATCACGATGAGCAGCGTAAACACGATGAACGAGAGCAAGCGGGCCGTCCAGACGACGCGGTTCATGCGTCCGGTAACGGAAAAGGTCTTGAAGGACTCCCACACGGCGTCACGCACGGAGACCGTCTGGGGACGCTCGGCAAAGATCATGGACACAACGACGCGACGCTCGCCGGCGCGAAGGGGCGGTCCAATGCGGTGCAGCGTGTCGTAGTGGGAAAAGACGAAGCATTCGCGCTCGCGCATGGCAAAGCACTGCGACGTTTCCTCCTCAAACGCCTCGACGACGTTCGTGTCGCGCGGAACGCAGAGGCGCTGAGCGGAGCGGTTTTCGAGACAGAGCAGCGCCGTGACGACGTGCTGATCCTTGGCAAAGTAGGCGTGGTCGTAGTGCGCGTCAATGACGTCCCCTTCTTGCTCGTACACGAGCGCCAGCAGACAGACGCTCTCACACGGTTCGCAGGGGTAGACTTGGCGTTGGAGCAGTTTGGAGATGAGCAATGGCGCGTCAAAGTAGTAGAAAGCGCGGAGTGACGGAACCTGCGCACTCAGCGTCTCTCCCGAAATGACCGTGCGTTGGGACGATGCATAGTGATCCTTTTGAAACAGCCGACCGAAGCGCATGAGCGGCGAGGACGCCTCTGAAACGCGGGACGACTCGATGCGGTGAATGGCACCGAGCCACTCTTGCTGTTGCTGGACCGAGATGCACGTGGGTTGGCGAAAGAAGACCATGTCATTCCAAGAGAATGCGTATCTCGACTTCTTCTTTCCGATAAGCAGGAGAAAGTAAGTGTGCGTTTTCACGGGGTGGAGAGGAAGAGCGCCCGGCCGACGGCGATAAAGCCAGAGGGCTCGTGCTGCACAAACAGCAGTTCGACGCGGACTTCCTCTCGCAATCGAAGCATGCGCGGCCATGTGGGGTGATCTTCCGGGCGCTTCAATCGCAGTTGCACGGCCGACGTAGAAAAGTCCTGCTCGATTTCATAACCGCCCTGCAGCAAATCTTGGAGTGGCACAAAGATTCGCAACATGTGCGAAGAGAGGAACAAACCTTCCGACGTGATGCGGTAAACGACCGATGTGACATGGTCTCCGGCGAGGGGCAAGTGGGTGCGTCCGGTAAAGGCCACGTCGACGCGAATCGTGCCGTCAAAGTCGACGGGATGACACGCCATGACGTTTTCACTCCGAACCGGAGCAACTTCAGAAAAGAAACCGCCCAAGGGCGAGCACACGTCGCGGCAAATACGCGCCAATTGCTCATTGACAGCGTCAAGCATATTTTTCGCGTCCCACATGCTCGGCGGAATGGAAACCGACACGCGGTAGGGACGCATATTGTCCTCATCGTCCCTCATTTGCTGTCAGAAAACAATGGAGAATCATACAGTGCTCTTGTTTCGTTCTTCCTTTCTCCTCCCTAGGTGGACAACGCTTTACGTTTGACGATTTCTGCGCGCATGACGGTGAAAAAGTCCGGCCGAAACGGCTGCACCGGATAGGTTTCTCGGAATGTCTCTTCGTCAACAGTGCGCGTCATTGTCGTTGTGAGTGCAGTCGTCTGGAGCACGGGAAACGGATCGTCTTCAAAGGCCGCCCTAGGTGCAACAAGTAGTCGTTCAACAATGCTTCTTTGAACATGCTCGCTGCTCCTGTTGATGGA
>RGVZ01000445.1 GCA_010029825.1 bacterium
GATCAATCCGGACGATGCGGTCTTCGCTTCGACCAACCCAAGCAACCTCGGTGAAGTGAACGAAAGGGCGCCGTACTTCGCGGCGGCTGCCTGGTACTGCACAATGACGCAAGAAGGCGGGCGCGCCCTCAAATCGGCTTTGCTGATGCCGGCTGCCTTGAGTTGCAGCCTGGGCGACGTGAAATTTGACGGATCAGAAGTGGACGTGCCGATCACGATTCCCGTCGATACGAAATGTTTCACCGAACAAATGGTGGAAGATCTTCACAGTTTCGGCATGAATGAGATCAGTACGACGTATACCGCTGGCCCGGTGACGGGTGACAACGCGACGAAATACGACCGTCAAGTTACGGTTCCCGTGCAAATGGGTGAGAGCGTCCAGACGCTGACCATGTTGTTTGGTCTCACGTCAGACCACGTCAATATCGCTTACAAATTCACTGACGCATCCGGAGTGGGCGAATCCGCGGCGGCGTCGCTTGATTTCGCAGCGAACACCATGAAGTTCGAACGCGTGGAAGTCGCGGGCTGGACGGCATCCGGCATGTCCGGGGACTACCCGCGCGTCCACCACTCCCGGATCTACGTCAAAGGCAAGTTTGACGAGAAGGGCAACTTCACGGAGGTCGCTTCGATGGAAGGGGCTGCATCCGGCCTCTGGGGCCACGCGGCCAATGGTTCATCGCCGGCCACCGCCTCAGGAAACCTGATCACGATGAAAGGCAATCCGAAGGACGGCATCCGGACTCATGATTATAACCTTTCCGTGCAAACCTTCGGGACCGTGCCATCGCACACGGCCAAGGAAAACATGGACGAGTGCGAATGGCCCGGCGGCGTGAATGGATCTTGCAGCGCCGTTCCAGAGCGCAACGCGTGCTTCGGGGACGACGCGGCGACGTGTGCCGGAAACGACGGGCTGAAATTCACGTCGGATGCCGATATCGCGTTCTTCCACTTCCCGACGTTCGCATTCGCGGCGTCACCGGGATATGCCTCGCCGGATGATTTCTTTACGGGCGGCGGCGCAAGGCTTGAGTTCGATTCTGTTTCGCTCACCAAGTAACGATCGCGATGGCGGTGTGTGGATTCGCGGCAGTCTATTTCGAGGACTGACCCCGAATCTCACACTGCCTCAATCCTGATGTCAGGACCATATTCGTGGCTGACACGCTCATTTAAGCCTGAGCAAAAAAACAGGACATAGGGGCAGTTCGCAGTCAATGCGCACTTTGGGCAGGCTTTTGAGGGAAGATCACCATGAGGGCGACGATCACCGCGACTAGCGCGGCGGTTGCCGAGTACCGGCTGAGGTTCAACCCCCCTTTGGTTACCGGCTTGTCGAGAAAATCACCCACCACGGCTCCCAAGGGGCGCGTGAGGATGAAGGCGATCCAAAATAGAACGGCCCGTGAGAACGCCGTGAAGTAATACGCAAGGGCCGTCAAGACCAGGAGGCCACCGAAAATGCCCGCCGCACCAAGATATCCCAGTTCAATCGTATCTGACACCCAGTCGCCCAAGGCTGTACCAAGAGTTTGCGAGAACATGATCGTGACCCAGTAAAATACCTCGACTTTCGGCGTGTTCACCGTGTCGATCGCGATACTGCCCGTCGATCGTCGCCAAATGAGCAGTGACGCGATCACGCAGACAAGCAAGATTGCCGATCCACCGGTGTAACCGATGCCGATCGACCTCGTGCAGTAATCCGCCAATGTTGTCCCGACTGTTGTGGTGGCAATAATGGTAAACCAGTACAGGGCAGGCTGAAATTTCTTCGCCTTCATCTGCGCGATGACCGACGCGACAAAGATCGCGCCAAAAATTCCTGTCCCGATGAGATATCCAAAACCATTGGCGCCAGGAGTCGTTTCCCCAAGCCACGACATGGTAACGGCGTCGCCACCCGTTTCACCCAAGGTGGTGGCCAGGATCTTGATGATCCAGAAAAGCAACGTAACTTCCGGAACTTTGGCGACAAGTTCGCGATGGTCGTCTGTCATTGCACCCCGTCCCTTTGTCAGGCCCAAAAATTGTTAATAAAAGTCGTTAATCTTGAGATAACCGGGTAACTCTACACGGCCTCGATCCTGATGTCCGGATGGTATTCGTGGCGGAGGATGCCGGTGATGCCGTCGAGAGTCGCGGTGCGGGCGCTGGGGCAACTGCCGCAGGCGCCTTCGTAACGGACGACCAG
>RGVZ01000446.1 GCA_010029825.1 bacterium
GTCGGTCTGCGACCAGTCGAGTCGGGAAAAATCGGAAGTCTCATACCGCACCCGCGGGCTCGTGTAGATACGGGCCGCGGGTACGGGGTCGATCGCGATCACCTCGGCATCCGGCACGGCCTGCTCGATGAGCCAGGTTGACTGCCCTCGCCACACGCCCGACTCCACCACCACCTTCGGCCGCATCGCGCGCAGGATGAACCAGGCGGCGAAGCAGTGGTTGAACCCCATGCCGAGGTTATTTCGGGCGATCGGCCGCGAGCGGTAGAGTTCGCAAAACTCCAACACGCTCGCCCTGGCGCGGTCCCGCTCGAGGCTGAAAGGCCGCATCGTCTCACCAATCTCGTCGATCTCGTGCCGCTGTCGGAGCATTCGACTTCCTGCTCACCATCGTTTCGCCGTCTTCCGCGCTCTCCTCGATGCTCGTGCCAAGAGCGATTGAAAGTTGCCGATGACGCGCGAGAGAGTCTTTGAAGAAAAACGACTCCCGTGGGTATGGATAAGAAACGTCTCACGATAGTAAACGGGTCGGGTGCGGTGTGCCTGAAAATGGACAACCCGTGGGCAGACCGTTGTCCCCGCGAGAACCGCGTGCGCTTTCGGAATCGTCCAGTCCAAGTCGACATGATCAAGTTGTTGCGCCTGCATCTGCAGAATCCATCTTGATCCAAACGGTTCCGCTTCGATGCCGTGCTTGGCCATCGCGAGCGAAAGCACAGGTTCGTCGTTCAAGATGCCGCCGAGACGATTGATTCCGAGTGCGTCGTATCGCCCGGCGATCTCTCGAGCGGATGCAAATACGTGCTGGGTGAGTGGTGTCCTTCGAAACAGGTAGAAATCACCGCAGAAAAAAGGGAACTGATGGATGCCGAAAGACCCCATGGTGCGGGCTGCATTCTGAAACCAGTGACAGTCCTTGAGCGGTTTTCCGAGGGCCACAAACTCTTTACCAGAAAAGGCGGTAAATACCGGGGAGATATCTCCGTAGCAGATCGAGTCGGAATCCAGAAACAGCGAGGAACCGGAAAAAGGGCTGAGCGTTTCAAGGTGCAACTTGAATTCCAGGCCGGGAAAGCTGGTGAAATCACGCTGGACGACCCTTGAAAAGCCGGCAGTTCTCGAAGTGTGATCAGGAATATCGAAGTTGGTGATGAGGGCTATCGGGACAGTGGGTGAAAACCTGCGTATCGATTTGGCCAGGGTGGCGGCTTCTGCCAAATACGAGGCCTTGGAATGCGCCACTATGACGATCCCGTCCTCGCCCTCGATGGAGCGACTCATCGATTACGACCCCGCCCAAACACGACGTTCATGAAGCCAATTCCGCCCCGGTCGCCTTCCACCGGTTCGCAGTCATAAACTCCCCAGGGTTCGTAACCCAACGGGCCAAGATGCGAGAGAAGGTGGTTTACTGTCACACGGTGCTGATTGGCCTCAGAAAGAAATGCGGTTTCGAGGACGATAAAGTCCACGTTGCGTTGATGAAGAGACTGGCTGGCTCCGGTCAGGACTTCGAGTTCATATCCCTCCACGTCAACCTTGAGCACAGCTATCCGGCGGACGTTGTGCTCTTGCACGAAGGCGTCTACCGTCGAGACAATTACCGTTTCGCGAATAGCGTCTGCATGCCACCTTGCGTTTGGCCGGAGGGAACTGACAAGAGTCGTGCTGGGATTGATGGCAATCTCGGCGGATCCGGGCTTTTCCCCCATCGCCAACGGGAAACATACGATGCCGCTGTCGTGGCGCGTCGCCGCTTGAAGTTGAGCATACGTTTTCCCGACCGGTTCGAAGGCATAGACGGGGCGTCTGAGGTAGCGGCGGAACTCGAGGGCGTAGTCTCCCTTGTTCGCACCGACGTCCAAGACGACCCCGTCGCTGGGTATGGACTTCAGCCAATACCGCAAATCCCGCATCAGGTGAAATCCACGCGTCCGGCGCAGGTCGAGCAGTGCGAACGCCAGTGTCTTGGATAAAGCGCGCATGGCAGGTTCCCTCAGTACCGCTGTCCGTTGTCAGCGAAACAAAAACGTGTCCCAGTCTGAGCAACCTCGGCGATAAAAAGCCGCGTAGTCAAAACCGGGCGTGGAAGAAGGGGTAAGCCTATCACCGATGAGCGTTGCGAGCGTTCGCGGGTCGTCGCTCGACGGGATCTCCGGCCCGATGCGGTTGCTGAAGGCGGTCGAAAC
>RGVZ01000447.1 GCA_010029825.1 bacterium
GCGCATGCAACTGCTCGAGCGGGCCGTCATTCGCTGCCTCTCCCGACAGGCCTGCCCGCCGACCGTCGTCCGCCGGCTCTTGTGCTTCCTCGCCGTGGCCATTCTGCTCAAGACGGTCGTCGTGCGCTCCTGGGAGCAGCAACTCCTGGAGGAAGGGTGCTGCTACTCGTTTCCCAAGACGGAGACGCTCCAGCACGTCGCCCGACAGTTCCTGCGACCCTCCACGGTCCTGCTGCTTCCGCTCACTGCCGCCACCGTCTCGCGCGCCCCTCACGCCCCCGCCGCCAGTGCGACTGCGACGCGCACGCACAGCGTCGCCGCGCTCTGGGAGGCCGACGCCCACGGCGACTGACGGCGCATATTTAAACACATGGATGTTTAAATCGGTCAACGGGATGCGCCGCACGACAGTTTCTTGATCAGAGACAAATCGCATCGACTCGCTGGACACATGCATTGGCGCGTGCTGAAAGGGGCGGTCGTAATCTGTTTGTGTCTGCTCCTTTGTGCAGGACTCGTTCGGCTCTTTCCCCACCACGTTTGCTACCCCCTCTTTCGTTTGGCCTGTCCTCACGTGCCCGAAACGCCCTCGGAGCACCGCATCACCTGTTTTCACCTGTTTTACGTTCTGTCAAACGGGCAACGTCCTCTCCCAGGTATCCACCACGCTCGCCGCGGCGCACCGATGGGGCATGACGCCTTCCTTTCCCACACTGCGCCACGATCAGGTGTTTAACATGCATGGCTATTGGATTCCTGGTGCGCCTTTTCCAAAGTTAGTGCAACGCAACCAGGAACTGCATACCACGTTGTGGAAGCATCTCGACATGCGAGACTTTGTGCCCGCACGCGTGTATATCCATAACCACTTCGTGGATGTGCTGAAGCACCGACCGCTACCGGATGATCTGGCGCACTCGCGTAACGGATTGTGCATCGTCGGACACTTCCTGTCGTTTCGATATTTCGAGCACATGCAGGCGCATCTTCAAACGCTCTTTTGTCCTGCGCCACCGGCGCGCGCGCGTCTGCTGCAGAAGTACGGCATCGGCACTCGTGTCGACAGCGTGAGCGTGCATATCCGTCGCAACGACATCTTGCACCCCCTCAATTGCACGATTGTGCTCGGCGCGTTCTACTACGAAGCGGCGATTCGCACCATCCTCTCCCGCACGAAAGGTGCCGCTCTCCGGTGGGTCGTTTGCTCCGATGACATGACATTCGTCAAGACGCATTGGAAAGACTCGTTCGGTGGACACCTTCTGCCTTCCCACATGCCCGTGATCTTTTCCGACGAGTCCTCCGCGCTGGATGACCTCTACCTCATGAGTTTGTGCACCCACCACATTGTCGCCACGTCGACATTTTCCGCCTGGGGAGCCTTCCTCGCTGAACCCCGTCCAGACAAGATCATTGTGTGCCCGGACCGCATGACACAGCCTATCCTGGGCTTCCGCGCACCGTTCGATCTCTTTCCCAAACACTGGACGCACCTACCCGCGAGCCCCTAACGACGCATATTTAAACACATAAATGTTTAAATCACTGCGGTAAAGATGTGGCATTCCGGGCTCGTTCGTGCGTGCAACGCGCTGCAGACGAGTCTGAGGACGTGCCGAGAGCCATGCAAAACGGGAAACATGCCATCGATTGCCGTGTGTGTCCTCCAGCGTTCCGACGGGCAGCGTCGCGGCGTCGTCGTCATGGAAGAGGTGGTGGAGGGCGGTCGGATCGTGGGCCTGCGCTTCCTCGGCACCGTGGAGGGCTTGACGCCGGGCCTGCACGGCTTTCACGTCCACGAATCCGGCGACCTGCGTTTGGGCTGCGCGTCGCTCTGCGCGCACTTCAACCCCACGCACAGCCAGCACGGCGGCCCGCGCTCCGCGCGACGGCACTTGGGGGATTTGGGAAACGTCTTTGCCGACGAGCACGGCGTCGCACGTGTCGCGTTGGACGATCCGCACCTGCGCCTCACCGGCCCGCACGGGGTCATCGGACGCAGCCTCGTCGTGCACGCGCAGCGCGACGACCTCGGTCGAGGTCCCGGGCCCGACTCGCTCGTCACCGGCAACAGCGGCCCGCGCGTCCTCTGCGGCGTCATCGGATGGGGTCCGGCAGCGCCTGCCTCTTCCTCATCGTGAGCGTGTGTGCTACGCTTGATGTTGCTGCTGCTGCTTCTGGT
>RGVZ01000448.1 GCA_010029825.1 bacterium
CGGGGGCGACGACAATGACGCCGATCCCTGGCGGAGGGCCGATGAACCCAAAATCGAGCACGGTTCCGTCGGCGAGCACGACGGCGTCCGCATCCTCCTCCGCAATGATCGCTGCGATCGTATGCTCCTTCTCCGCGTCAATGGGAAGACCCTCCACGGAATAAAGTTCCAACCGCTCACCCTCCACAACGCCGAGTTGACGGCTAAAGTGGGGATCGCTCCGCTTTTCGTGGCAGATAATGTCGGTGACACCGAGTTGTTCTAGGAAGAATCCGGTGGTCGGATCCAGTGGATACTCCACGGGAACCGTACTTCCGTTGAACTGTTGGAGCCGGATCATGGATCCATCCCGATACACGATCTTACCAAACGTCTTGGTATAGGTTGTGCTCAAGAAGGTCCAGATATCCCCCAACTCTGGAACCAGTCCTTCGGGTACAACATTTACATTCGGACTTGCCATCCCTCTACTTAACGGACGGGTGAATTTTAGACTGGTCCGCGCTCTGGAATTTCAGAAACAGAGCCACAGAGACTTTGTAGGAAACCCAGGGTGCTTGGAAAAAATTGAAGGTGGTTACGGTAAGAAAAGTGAACGGTGGTGTTGCCTGACGTGTTTAAAGCATACTCCGTTCTTTCCTTACAACTCCGAGATGTCTTTCCCTTCTCTTTCTGTCTTCAAGACCCTGGTGGAGCGCTTCCCTTCCTGGACGGACCTCAAGACCTATCTGACGGGTCCTGAGTGTGCGCTCAGCGTCGTGGATGCGTCAAGCCCCGAGTCGCCCTACGCGATCATCCGTGCAGTCAAGGGTCTCTCCGTGTATTCCAATACGGATGTCCGCGCGTTCCGCTCGGTCGTCTGGGACACTCTGACACACCGGCCGGTCTCCGTCACGCCCTTCAAGAGCGCGGACGGCGAGTCGATGCCCGCGGACGGCTCTGTCAGCGACTACCGGTTCGAGATGTTCCACGACGGCACGCTGATCGGCATGTTCTGGGACTCCTACAGTTCCCGCTGGCGCATCCACACACGGAGCGTGCTGGATGCGGGCTGTCGGTACTTTAGCGCATCGCGGACCTTTGCGAGCATGTTCGCGGAGGCCACGCGCGATCTGGACCACGCGGATCTGGACAAGACGAAGAGTTACTCCTGGGTGCTGATGCATCCTGAGAACCGCATCGTCTGTGATGCGCCGGTTGCTCGCGCGGTCATCACGGATATCTGCGCTCTGGCCACGGATGGTGCCATTGCGTGGGAGGTTCCCGTGAAGCACGGCGTCACGCCCGCCTTCCCTGTGGCGCCGGCCACCTGGGACGATGTCCGTGTTCGCCTTGCGGAGTGGAACACCCGTTTCCGCCACAACTGCCAGGGCATCGTTGTCAAGAGCGTCGACGGTTGCCGGTGGAAGATCCGGACCGAGGAGTACAACCGCGTCCGCCGGATCCGTGGCAACTCGCCCCGTCGCGACTTTCTCTGGCTCAACCACTGGGTCGCCGGTACGCTCCCTGCGTATCTGGCCGTCTATCCGGAGGAGCGCGGGCAGGCCCAGGCGGTCATTGACAGCTGGAAGACCGTGACCCGTGACGTCTACCGGATCTACTGCGATGTCTTCAAGGCGCACACGCTGGACAAGAAGATGATCCCGCCCAAGTACCGCCCAACGGTCTACGGTCTCCACAAGCTGTACCATGAGGTCCTGAAGCCTGCAGGCCAAAAGGTCGACTGGAAGACCGCGCTGGCCTACATGAACGGGCGCGATGTTCCCCTGATGCTCTTCACCATCAACTGGGAGGCGCGTCAGGCGGCGCGGGCCCTTGGCGTGCCGGCCATTCCCTTTGAGCCCCCTGCGGCGCGCACCACAACGGTGGAGGCCACCGAGGACACGGTGGAGGCGGAGGCCACTGCGTAAACGTGCCACGTGAACAGACCTTTCAAAAAAACAAAACAAAAACTACAAAAAAAGCCCTACGGGGCAAAAAACATTTTGAATAGGTAGAAATGTCTTTCTTGGCGGGCCTGTTTGGAAAGAAGTCAGAAGAAAAGAAAACGGCTAATCGGGCGGAGGCAAATAATGCGGCGGTCCCAAACAACTTGTTGCGCATTTTGGGAATCACCCGTGAGCAATATATTGAACAGCAAAAAGCAAAACGATTGACAAC
>RGVZ01000449.1 GCA_010029825.1 bacterium
ATCGCGTGGATATGGATACGGGGGAAGCGATGGATATCTCAGAGATCAAATGGCCGGCTAAAAGAAGGCGTGGCCGGTACTCCAATGAGTTTAAGCGGGAGGTTATCATTAACCATATTGCCGGCCCAGGCTGAGCGCTTCGGCAGTGCGAACAGAAACTTCCTGCGTTTAGTGCGTGACGCAGACATCGGCGACGCCGAGTATGTCGCACTCGCCGACCAAGACGATATTTGGAATGAGGACAAGCTCGAGCGTGCTATCGGTCAGCTGCTCTCCAACGACGCCTCCGGATACTCAAGCGACTTCGAGGCGTTTTGGCCGGACGGTCGAAGAAAAGTTATCAAAAAGTCACATAACCAGAAGGAGTTTGACTATCTGTTTGGTTCGCCGGGCCCGGGCTGCACCTTCGTCTTTACGCGCGCACTCTTCATGGAGATGCGCGTCTGGGTCACTGCCAACTTCGCTTTGCTCTCGCAGCTTTGGGTCCACGATTGGGTCATGTACGCCTATGCTCGCACCCATGGCCACCGTTGGGTTATAGATAGCGTGCCCACAATCCGTTTTAGGCAGCATCACTCCAACGAGATTGGCGTAAATTTCGGTCTTAGAGCCATCCAACGACGGCTGGCCGTAATCAAAGAAGGTCGCTACCGCCATAACATCGTAATCATCGCGGAGCTGACTGGTGCCAATCCAGACTGTGCGCGGGCCCTGCGGCGGCTTAAGTGGTCAGACCGGTTCTGGCTCATTCGACACGCCGACCAGTTTCGCCGCAGCCTGACCGAGGTTCTGGCGCTGCGCGTGATCTTCCTTCTGATGCCCGCTACGCCGATCCCCTCGTTGCCATGAGCAAATTTGTCGTTACCGGCTCCCGTGGCTATGTGGCGCGTCGGCTGATCCGTCGTCTGGTGGAGGACGGTCACGAAGTAGTTGGGCTCACGCGCGGCGGTGGCGGTGGCGGCGCGGAGCCCGGATTCCGCGAGGTGATCGTTGGTGATTACAGCGACGAAGCTCTGCTGGAGTACAACGTAAATTCTGCCCAAGCCGTCTTTCATCTCGCGGCGCGCGCCCATCAGCGCAGTGCGGGAGAGAATGACGCCGCGCTCTTCTATTCAGCAAACGTGGTGCCAACCGAATTCCTTGCCCGCGCGTGCGCAGTTGCAGGCGTGGCGCGATTCGTTATGCTTAGCTCCATCGGCGTTCTGGGGAACCGAACCGAAGTTGCAGCTTTTTCGGACGCCACCGTACCAGCGCCGGTCGACCCCTACGCGGTGAGCAAGGCACACGCTGAGCAGCGACTGGCGGAAGTGCTTTCCAATAGCTCCTGCGATTACTGCATATTACGCCCGCCACTTGTTTACGGCCCAGGTAGTCCCGGCAACTTCTCCGCTCTTGTCAAGATCGCCGCCAAGGCGCCGCTGATTCCGCTTGCTGGCATCCATGCGCCACGCACATTTATCTACGTCGACCATCTGGTGGACGCCCTCGTCGTCGCGGCAACCCATCCGGCGGCATCCCGGCGCACGTTCGTCGTCGCAGATAGCGAAGACACCTCGGTCGCTGAAATCATCAACATAGCAAGCCGGGTCTTCGGAAGGGGGCGTTGGCGCGTAGTGGCGATCCCCGAGATGTTTCTGCGCGCGCTGAGCATCCTAGCGGGTCAGCATGCACGAATCGATAAATTGCTCGCTGAGCTGCGTGTCGACGGTTCAGGCTTTGAAGTTGCCACTGGCTGGCGTCCCTCACAGTCCACATCCGAGGCGATCGGCAAAACTCTCCGGGACTGGTAGATCGCCCTGATTTAAACTAAAAATCATTCACTCACATGGCGCATATATTCCCCAAATACGCGGTTATTTTTAGCCCCTCGATAGCTCACAGTGTTTGCGCATCTGAGGCATTTCTAAATCTAGATTAATGGTCTTTGTTCATTATGAATATTTTGTCTCTCATTGGACGTACTAACAGACTTTTTGATTCTGACATAGATGACCGTAGCTGTCATTTACGGGACCTGGTAGAAGGCTCTCGGTTCCTTGTCATCGGTGGGGCAGGGTCAATCGGGCAAGCTGTTACTCGAGAAATCTTTAAACGGAACCCAGCAGTCCTACACGTTGTTGACATTAGCGAA
>RGVZ01000450.1 GCA_010029825.1 bacterium
GCTGCCACCTTGTGTGCATTCGCGACAATTTTGAGTCGTTCGGTCACAGCGTCAATGAGCGACGGAGGGCTACTGACATGCACTTCGGGGCCGTAACTAGCCAATTCGTCGGCGAGCAACGCTTCGTCGGCGTACTTCACGTAAATCGTGCCCGTGTCAGCGACGAAGCCGTGCTTGACGGTGAGGCGTAACCGCGCATCTGAACCGGGAGCGAGGTGAATCGTCGCCTCATTCTGCTTTTCCAGCTCTTCGAGTTCGTGTTGAAGTCGTGCGGCATAATCCTCAACTGGTCTGTCGTGTGTGATGGACTCGTCAATCGTCGGCTCCGTGGTCATGCGATCCAACAGAAACGTGCGCTCGCCGGATGCCAGCAGGTCGAAAGCCAGCATGTACCAGTGGCCTTTCCAGAACAGCAGGGCCAGTGGCGCCGCCATGCGAGCTCGAGGACCCTCGTCGCCGGGCTTGAAGTATTGAAAGTGCAACGCACCATTCGAGATCATCGCTTCGTTGACGATGCCGACGATTCGTCCACCCGTGGAAATCTGCGGTGAAACTCCCACGAGCGAGTCGTCGGCGTCGACGCCGAGAGCCGTCAATTTCATCAATCCATTTCGTGCATCGGCCATCAAACTGCGCTCTTGCCACGCTCTGCCGGCGAGGCTGAGGAGGGTCATCTCATCGGTCGTAATTCGCATCGTTTCGGGCAAGTCGTAGTCGCGATGACTGATGAAATACCGTTGATTGTGCGTGGTCCCCGCCTCTCCAACGGGCTCAAGAATCTCGATGTTGACGCCCATGTCGCGTATCTCGCCCTTGTCACGCTCAAATTTGCGTTCTAGTGCTTCGAGGTTCGTTCCTTTGGCGTAGTCCGATGCGTATCCGTGAACGGTCGACAATATCTGCTGTTTGGTCAACCCATCACGCGATGCGACGAGAGCAAGAATCAAGCTGAAGATGCGCTCGTCCTTGGTCACTTGAACGGCCACGTTTCTCCTCACCCCGCAGTGTCACCCACGCCTGATGAACTCGTGGATGCTCCGCTGATGAGTCTACGGTGTCTCTCTCCAACGCGAACGCTCAACGCCACGACGTCAGCTTGCTCTGCGCTACCTAGTTTTTGGTCGCGAGAATATCGATCACGAAGAAGAGGGTTGAGTCGGCAGTAATGCTCGAGCCACTCGGCGGATTGGCCCCATAGCCTTGGTCGGGCGGAATGATGACGGCAATCTGAGATCCCACCTTTTGCCCAACGAGTGCATCGTGGAAGCCTGCGATGACACCGTTCACATTGAACGTTGCCGTCGAGCCGCGCGTCCAACTCGAATCAAAGACCTCACCCGTCTGCCAGATGAAACCGGAGTACTGCAGGGTCACATCCGAGTTTTCCCCCACCACGGCGCCATCACCCTTTTTGAGCACGGCGATCTTGGTTTCGGTGGGCGGCGGACCCGATGGCATCGTCACGCCCGGTTGCCCAGTCTTTGGGTCGAGAACCACGGAAGGGAACCCATCTGGGGCCGGTTGATCGACGCCGGTTGCGCGCGTCGGTAGCGCCGACACAATGTCGGCCACGATGACGAGGGAAGAATTCGGTCCAACCCCGAGCTGTGAATTTCCCGTTTCGCCGAAGGCATCTCCGGGGGATGTCACAACGAGAACGCGCGAACCGATGGGCACGCACTGCACTGCTTTGACGATTCCCAGGAGTGCTCCGCCTTGCGTGGGGTCGGCACTGACTTTGTTGGAGACCGTGAGGTACGTTTTTCCGTCATACGGCGTGTCGGCCAAACTCGTTCCGGTCGTGCCGTCGTACGCCGAGAAGTTGATGGATACGTCTTGGCCGGCCTCGACCGCGGGACCAGTACCCGTCTCGAGGATCACACGCTGTGTCTCGTTCGCCTTGAGGGGAGACCCGAACGTCACGGTTGGTTTGACGTCAAACCCTCCGGTCACGGTGACCGCAGATGTGGCGTCTCCGGGTTGTGCCACCTTCGAACAATCGTCCCCAGGCGCGGCGTCGGGGGTTGACGAGCACCCAGCCAGGCCAAGGATCAGCGCAGCGGTTCCTGCGACGGCAAAAAGTTTGCGCACAATATTCTCGATTCAGATTCAAATTCAGTTGGGACGCGAC
>RGVZ01000046.1 GCA_010029825.1 bacterium
CTACAAACGGGATGCGCTCCGCAGGCAACCACTCCATCGAAACCCACTGCACCGACCCAGAGGTGTTGTCGCCCGCACGCACGACGCGCACGTAGCGGACGCCAGCAGTCTGCGTCGCGCTGCCTCCAGAGGCAGACCACACCTGCGTGCTGCCCAGATACGCAGCCGTCGCGGACGCACTGCCCACGCGCAGCCCACTGATCTCAGTTGTGCCGAGCGAGATGGGCATTACGTGATGACGTAGAGGGTACTGCTGTCCTTCGCAGAGAGCGCCGTATACGCTGCCTGCGAGATGGCAACGATGTTGGTAATGGCTGCGGCCCCAGCGGTGGCCGATATGTTGCTTGTCGGCCTCCCAGCCAGAGCGGTGGCCAGGTCAGTGACGTCAGCGATGGCGTGGGCGTGCGTTGCCGCAGCCTTGCCGTCGAGAGCGGCCTGGAGTCCCGTGACCGTGCTGATGGCCTGCGTATGGGAGCCAACGGACAGCGTCAGGGTGTTTGCTGTGTCGTCGTAAGTCTTGGTGATTCCGGAGCCAGCCACGAGCAGAGCGTCTACGCGGTCGTCAATCGCTTCGCTCAGGCCCGACAGCGAACCAGCAGGCACGTTGAGAGTTCCGGCAGTGAGCGCCCCAGTGACGCTCAGCGTTCCGCCGACGGTGACGTTGCCAGACGCAGCGATGGTCTCGGCGTTGATCGTGGACGGCAGTGGGTGCGAGTGGTCGGCTCGGGCCGCCAGCACTGCGGTTCCGGCAGCGCTAGCGCCGATAGCGGCGGTGGTTGCCGACGACAGCCCGGACTCGATTTCGTACGGCAGCGCCGACCAGTTGCGAATACCGTCTCCGGTCTTGGTCTCGGAGTGAGTTCGGGGCCAAAGGCCACGTGCCAGGACAGAGACGTAGCCCCGCTGTCTACGGAGTCCACGATGAACACCCCGCCCGCTGCGGCACCGAACGGCACCTTCGGGCTGGTCGCTGCTGTCGCGGTGGCCACCACCGTGCTGGTGACGGAACTGAGTCGTTCGATCTTGTTGGGCATTACTTCTTCTTCCTTTTCCAATGCGGAACGATCCGGTCCTTCACCTTCTCGATGGCTTCGCCGCGAGAGAGTTTCGGGTGGGCCTTCATTTCCTTGCGGACATGCTCTTTGAGAATGTCTGGGGCAATGTCTACGCTCTTGGCTGGCTCTTTCTCTGGCGGCGTGTAGTCCACGATTCCCTGCACGTGCAGGTCCCGCTGCTGGGCTACCTTCTTTATGTCCGCCACGCTGTCGATCCACGCAGCCGGGTCCAGGTGGGCCCGCCTGTCAGCCAAGCCGCCCATATAGAACTTGCCGGAGACATTTATGCCTGCTTTTTGGGCCTCTCGGACCATCCTGGCGGCCATCGCCGGAGGCATACCGTTCATCCATTCTCCGGCGTAGCGGCCTTGCATCAGCGCCCTGTCGGTGCCCCTAGTGCCAGGAGGGGTCTGCAGGGCGCACATCTCTGCCCATCTTTCCCCGTGACCGTCGGCGAGCATTTGCAGGTAGTGGCGCTGTACCGCCTGGCTGGACTTGGCGATATCATGCGGAAGGTGGGCTCGCTGCTTCACTGCATTAGCTCCGGAGGAACCTGCGGAGCCTGCTCAGGCGCTTGCTCCGGCGGTGGGGCGGCGGCTTCTGGCTCAGCCGGCGGCCCTGGCTGCGGCTGCTGCATCTCCGCCGGCGGCGGTGGCGGCGGGACCAGATATGGCGTGGCATCGAGGTCGAGCGAATCCGCCCAGTCCTTGATGAGGGCGTTGAATGGCTCGACGACGCCGGCTCCGATCAGGTTGCTTAGCACGGGCCCAAGATTCTGCAGCGCGGCCTGCATCTGCTCTTGGCGAGTTGACTTATTGGGCTTTCTCGCCGACCCGGACTCGATTCGGTAGTCGTATTCCCGCGCCACCTGGATGGGCTCGAGCGGGGATACATGCTGGCCCCACGCGGCGGCGCCGATAGGGCCGACGATTGCCTCAACATCCTGAGGTGTCAGCAGCCACCTAGCAGCCATCGCCTCCTTGCGGGCCAGCTGCGTCATGGAGTTCTCGACGTTTTCGGCCATGTCGTCTGGGCGAATGCTGATCTGCTCTGACCGGACCGAAGCTTCGGTGGCCGACCGGATCTGCTTGTTGCTCAAGCCGTACACGAGCTCAGTGAGTCCGAGACGCTTTTCGAGCATCTCTGTGACGGCGTTGATCACAGACCAGATTTCGTTGGTGGCGTTCGGAAGCTGAAACACAGAGATGACATCTGACACGCTGCGGCCGAGAATCTCAGACAGCTCCACGATCTTGAAGCCGCCCTGAGACTGCGACAGGATTTGGTCCTTGATGTCCTGGTCGGCCGCCTTCGAAACGCCAATCAGAGTCTCGCAGCTCACTGCCACGCGCTGCGCCAGGAACGAGAACGCCCAGCACAGGAACCGCAGCTCGGGAATTCCAGGTTTGATGTGGCTGATTGGCCAGATGTATCCCGGCTTTCGGTGGAAGCCCAGCATAGTGAAGGGCCATCCATTGCTTTCGGCCCAGAAAGGGATGGGCCACTGCACCGCCCGAAACATAGACTGTGGCAGTCCGGTCTGTGGATCGACCTGCTCGTTGAGCATCTCCGGCGGAACATTGATCGGAAATTTGACGCCATCTGCAACGACTATGTAGCAGTTGTCCCCAATGGCATCGAAGAATCCGCGCTGGTCTTTAGGGGCGTCCTTCAGGCGATCGCCGAAGCCAGTCTTCGACCAGATCTTCCAATACGTCATGAGATCATTGGTCTTGCCGACCCGCCGAGAGCTGGCCTTGTAGTCGCCTGACAAGCTCGAGCTGAGCTGATTGTCGTCGTGCCGGTAGGTCGGCTTTGACTCTAGGTTTGCCTGCAGCAGCTCCCGGTCGATGCCGTACTGGCGTGCAACGACGTCGATTGGGTGAATGCAGCGGCGGGCGCACCACGTAATGTCTTCGATCTCTGTGGCGTCCGGATCCAAAACCAGATTGTCAATGCTGTCCGCGAAGCTGCCGACGCTGCTGGTGCCCGATCCGGGATCGGTGACCAGTTCCGTCCACCACACTCCGGCGCCCTTTATGATCGCTTCGTCCACCACGCGCCGGCTGTGGGTCTTCAGGTCCAGCTCGTTGGGCGTGTAGTTCAAGTACGCCGACAGCAGCTTTGACACGGTGTCGCGGATGGCGTCGCGCATCGCAGTCTCCTGCAATGCCATTCCATACTGCTGCACGATCGCCGGGTCGTTGGGGTCGATCCCCAGAGCCTCAGGAGGAATCTCAGGAAACTTTTTCGGCGTCACCTGGCGCACCGGGTTGCGGTGGTAGATGACGCTGGCAAACAGCTTCACGGCCTCGAACACGCGGTTGAGCTGCATCCGAAATCCCGGCGGGGAGATCGAACGGTTGTAGCCGTATTCGCTGCGGGAATACTCGTCGCGCCAGAACCAGTTGTGCGGACCGTCGAAGAAGTCCATAGCCTCGCGAGCGTCCTCAGTGAAAGGGCGCTTGTGCTTGAGGCCCAGCTCGATTTTCTTCAGCCAGCTGGTTGCGATGACCTGCAGGACGTCTTCTCCGGTGTCATTTTGCGCCATTGCTTGCAGCCTTCTTCGAATCGCGTTCGTGGTGAATCGCCAGCGCAGAGGAAACCTGCTGTGCGCGCAGGATGTCCTTGTGCGAATCGCTGAAGTCCCAGCAGCCCCACTGCCGCCAGGACGGATTGTCGCGCAGGCTGGGATCGTCCTTGTGGCGCACGCTCGACTTCTCAACGAAGCCGACGCCAGGCGAGAACACCAGGATCGACACGGTCAGGGCGCCTGGACGCTCGTTGATCCAGCCGAGCTGAGGATCCTGAGGGGCGAGGGGGTCGTTGTACCAGTAGACGGTGTCACCGAGACGGGCAGCGGGCGGCATAAATTCAGTTGTCATGTGGCATTCCTGATTTGGGACCGAGATACACGAAGTCGTCGCCGCCAGCGCGCTTCTTCCGCCGGCGTGCCCAATCAACGTACCAAGGCTCCTCCTTGAGCTCGACCTTAGGCCTGTGATACTTCGGCCTGTATGCGCAGAGGTACTCGAGGCACTGGCAGGCGTGAACTTCTCCGCGCGTATTTGGCTGGTCCGTAACGACGTAAGTCCCAGCCAGGTAGTTCACTTTTTTCTTGTAGCGCTTCAGTTCTCGCTCCAAATCGGGGCAGGCCCCGCGCAAAATGCGCAGAGTGGGCGTGCCCTCAGGGCGGATATGGAGGTAGTTCTGGGTGGCCGCCATTCGGGCGGCGATGTCGTCGCAGCCGGCCAGGAAGCTGGAGCCAGTTACGGCGCTACTAACCCCCCTCTGGCGCAGCTGCTCCGAGTACAGCTCTACCGGCAGGCGCCCTGAGCCGATTTCGCGGATGCGGCCTCCGTGCATGTCGATCAGAAAGGCGTGGAATGCCTGGCCCTTTGTCTTTTCGGCGAACTTCTCTCCGAAGATAACGGCGTTGCATTGGCGAATGTAAAGCTGGTCGTACACCAGAAGCATGTTCTCGTCGGGCGGCACGGCACCGAACAAAACGGCGGTGACGGCGTGGCCGGGATCGACTACGGCGTACCTGGTCCAGTCGTCAGGCACTACGTTTTTCGGCAGCTCGGACCGGTCGTAGCCATGCACTGTCATCGTGTATGTGGGATAGCAGAGGATTGAGTCGGTAACGAACTCGCCCTCGCTGCGCATTCGAAGGACGTCCTCGCCCAGAGACGCCCACCGCTCGATGTTCTTGCGCTTCTCTTCGGAGTCGATGTGCGGGTTATCTAGGAACCGAAGCACGAACTTGACGATGTCCGGGTTTGGGTTGTTCGCCAGCACGGCCGCATCTGCGCGCTCGGCGAGGCCGGCGAGCGAGTCGTTCTTGCTGTGCGGCATTGCGCTCCAGCAGAGGCAGCCCTTGCGGTCGGCAAGTCGCGCCTGCATTTCGGGCAGCCAGGCCTCAGAAGACAAATCCTCGTCGATGTGGACCCTGTCGGCCTGAAAGCCCTGCGGAGGCTCGCCCTCCGAGCTGAAGAAGTAAATCGTCCAGCCGTTCGTTAGCTCTGCGCTCTGGATGTAGCGGGCGCTCTTGAGCAGCCATGCGATCTTCTTGACCATGCGGGGCGGAATAAGCGGCGGAGCGGGCTTGGCTTCGCTCTGCCTGGCGGCGTCAGTTGTAGGGTTGTAGGCGCGCCACTGCTGTGTTTTTTCGTCGCGGATGATCTTGAACGCCCCAGCGCGGAACAGCATGGGGTACACAACCATCCCGATATGCTTCCAGTCTCGACCCACGATCACCAGGTTCCCGTCCTTCTGCGGGTACTTCTGGTGCGGATCCATGCCGCAAACCGCTCGGGCGTCCTCGACAAACGTCGACAGGGACTTGCCAGAGCGATTTCCGCCGAGAACGATGATTTCACTTGCTTTGCAGGCGTGCATCTCCGCCTGCGTCGGCGTCGGCTGGTAGAGCTTTAGCGCCTCGATTTTTCGGTCGGCGAGCTCGGACTGGATCTCTTTTAGCTGGGCTGCTGCGAACCCGCCCACCTTCGATACCGATGGCAGCGGCGGCGGGGCCACCGGCTTCTTGCGCGAACGTCCCATCTACGATCCTCCCTTGAAACTGCTGCGCCAAAGCCAGGAGTCGGGTGTCCAGCTCCTTCTCTAGCTCGTCGTCCGTCCATTGCCCCAGAGGCTTCTTGGCCCCGCCCATGTCTGTGTTCTTGACAACCAGCCGCACCAAAGAGTCCAGTATCTTGGTGCGCGTAGCTCCTCCTGGAGCCGAGTCGAAATACTGCTTGACAAGCAGGGCAGAAAACCCGCTCGTGCCACCGAAATACTCCATAAGCCGCTCGAGGAGCTCGCTGGAGTGCGGGATGTTCTCCCCGCCCTGACGGGCCGCATTGAGGAACGTATTGACGGCGCCCTGCTCAATGGCACGGGAGTCCAGCTCCTTGCGCTTGGCGCGCTTGCCACGATTCACCTTCGCACGGCAGATGAGGCAGCGGGTGTCCCAGCGGCCGTCCTTGCGACGCCTCCAGCTGTCCTGCGACAGCGGGAATGATCCGCCGCAATCTATGCAGACCTGGTCGCTCATAGGTGGACAGCAGTATACCAAACGACAGGCCGCTGGTGGGCGTCCCCCTCCCACCAGCGGCCAACTCGTCACGAGATCGCGGGCCTGTATCAGAAGCCTGCGTTGGTGCGGACCAGAATCCGACCCGACGTCGTGGCGCTGGTTTCGATCGCGAAGCCGAGCTGCGCGTTCGAGCCCTGAGCAGCCGCCGAGCCGGCGGTGGCCGACGGGCCGTACGCGGCGCCGGCAGCGACGGAAGTGGCCGTCTTCGTGACAGTAGACGGGCCGCGAACAACCAGCCAGAACACTTCGTTGACGGGCACGCCAGCGGCCGGCAGATACTCGTCAACCACGCCCATCAGCGTCGTGGCGGCCACAGCGAGGCCGTCCACCTCCGACAGGATGGCGGCGTCCTTGAACTTCGCCACCTGGCCGGGCAGCAGGGCAGAACTGCCGGTGTTCTTCACGGCGACGCACTCGACAGTGCGGTTGCTGAGGAGCTTGCCGGTCTTCGGGTCCTCGTCGCGGAACACCTTGCGCGTTCCCACGATGTGCGAACCGTCGCCCGACTCCGCGTCATAGGCCTTCCACAGGATGCCAAGCACCTGCCCGCGAGCAAATCCAGGATCAGCAGTCAGCGTACTCATCTCGTATCACTTCTCCTCAGGAGTGGTTCAGGTGAAAGACATCCACTTTACGAAGTTGCGCGGCGACTTCATCTTGATGTTGGCCAAGACGGAGACGGCATACCGATGGCTTTGGAGCTCCTCGTTGTAAAACGGGCCCTCCGCGATCATCAGCTGGGACTCCATGCACTTCATTTCCATGTTTCCGATCGACAGGCCGTACGCGACGCCTCGCGGCACCGCGTACTCCGTCGACACCTCGATTCCGTCGAGTTCCACGACGTCCCCGAAGCCGTAGCTGCGGAGGCCGTTGCTTTTCGACACGATCGCCCGCTCGCGGGAGTCGAGCCGATTGAGGAACTGAATGTAGAGGCCGCGATCCATCAGGATCATGTCGACCTGGTTCTCGCGCGTATCATTGCGCTTCGCGTGGTTGAGGCCCTCGCGCAGCGCTTCGATGCACTGATCCTTCCACGTATTCGTGGCGCCGCCGAAGTACGTGCTGGTGTAGTTGCAGATCAGCGGGCTGTAGTAGTCGTAGTCCGGATCCACAGCCACGTACGGCCACGCGCCCGTCTCGAGCTGTCCGCCCGAGATGTAGCCGAGATCCGTGCGGAGGCCCGCGTACTCGTCGCTCGGCCAGAAGAAGACGTCGGCGTTGTTGCCGCCGCCAGTCCGCCGCGTGCCGTTCGTGGCGTTGACGGTGTCCTTGGAGTTGGCAACGCCGAAGATCGACTCGAGGCCGTGCCACCGATTCTCATTGCCAGCAGCGTTGCCGTCGATGTAGATCTCGCGGCTGAGGTGCTGCTCCATCGACTCCTGGAGTCGCGAGGCCATCTTGCCGGCGACGTCGATCAGCGCCTGAGCGCCGCGATTCTCCAGCATCTCCCGCTTGCTGATCTGATCCGTCACGGTGTAGCCGCGATACGGGAGGACGGCGCGCTGCCACAGGTTGTGGCGAGCGAAGACGCGCGGCGACTCACCATTGTTCGAGGCGACGGGCTGATTTTTATAGCGAACCTGCCAGTCGAAGCCGCGCCCACCCTGGTTCATCGCGACTTTGCCGTTGGCCTCGAGCGCGGCAAAGACCTTGAACTTCCGAAACGTGGTCTGTTCCTCTTCCTTGAGGTGAGTGACCAGCGTCGTCCCAATAGTGCGGGCCCAATCCGTACTCGATGGCATGGTTTACCTTTCGGAAAGAACTCCGTCTGGGGCGAGCTTGCGCCGCAGGCGTTGTTCGAATGTCATAGGTCCTTGCGGGATTCGAGGGTCCGACGCTGGACCGGATCGGCTTGGATTCCGACTCGCTTCCCTTCTCAAATAATTCATGTCCGTCTCAGCTTGATTTTGGGCCGGCGCTTGCGTCGCGGGTGCCTGCGCGGAGGGCAGCGCCTGCTCAAACTGTGACCTCTGGGCCTGGCTGGCGCGCTGCTCGTTGACTTCACGCAGCAGGTCGCGCTCGACCATGTCGCACGCAAACTCCCATCTTTCCTGCGGCGAACGAATGCCGCGCTTGGCCGCTGCCTGGATGTAGCTCTGGATCATCAGGCCTTCCCGCGTGGGAGTGCCGTCCTGGTTGTAGAGCCAGTCTCTGTTCTGCTGGTCGAGGTTCTGGACATACCCGACCTCAGACGCTTCGCGGAGCTGGGCCTCCACAATCTCGCGCGCGCGCTCGGTGGCCACCTTCTCCACCATCGGGCCGAGAGCCGCCTGCGGATCGCTCAGAAACTTCTGGGCGAAGTCCGCCTTGTACTTCTGGTACTCGTACAGGGCGTGCTTGGCGTCGAGCGGCGCGTTCGGGTCAATAACCTCGCGGCCGTTCTCGTCCTTGACCAGGTACTGCTTGTAGCTCTCGCGTACTTCAGGTGGATTCCACCACGACTGGGCTCTGGGCGGCTGCTGCTGCGGAGCCGGCTGCATCTGCTGCCGGGCCGACTGCTCCTGAAGAGAGCGCCATTTTTCAAATTCAGGGCGATACGTTAGGTACTCTTGGGCGTATGGGATGAGCTGCTGGTACTGCTCGAGACGCTTTGTTGCAGCTTTCTCTCGCTCGAGAGATGCGTAGAGTCGCCCAGCAATCGCACGGTCGTCTTGCCCCTTGAAGTCAGGGAGAGCGCGGAAGGAGGACCAGACGTCCTGCTGCGCCTGCTGCGGCTGCGACTGGACGTCTTGGGGCTGCGAGACGGCTTCTGCCTGCGAGCTGCTGACATCTGAGGTGGTCTCTGTGGCCTGCGACTCGCCGAGCGTTTCCTCGCTCATCGTGAACTCTCCGAAGGTTTATGTGCCAGGACGATACCTCGAGTATCGCGCACATCCTTCGAAAACTCGACTCATCTTTACTCAGGCTGTCCGCCGTACGCGCGCGCGCCCGGAGAGCTAGACCGCAGCCAGTTCAAGAGGCCAGATCCGGCCTTCATTATTGGGCGCACGAACTCTGGGTCGGCGGCAAGCCTGGCGTTGTACAGGCTCTGCGGGCGCGCCCTCATGTCGGCTTCCTCTGCGTCGAAAGCGGCCTGCCTGGCATCCGTGTCCATTGGCAAAGACGGCAGGCCTTCGGTTACATAACCGACAGGATCGTCCGGGAGAGACGGGTTGATGGCGGCGGTAAGCCCCACTTCGATGCCGGCTTCCCGCCCCAGATCTCGCGCCAGCTCAGGAATCAGGGATCTGGGATTCAGGAGCCCGAACAGCTGCGATCCGTCGAGGTAATTGGCGCCTAGCACAATCCCGTCTCGAACAAGCCCGCTGGCAAGCGGCGGTTCTCCACGAGATTCCTCTCCTGGCTGCAGGGGTCTGCCGGCCCATGCGCTTGCAGAAACGTGAGGAATCACGCCATAGAGCGATTTCAGAACCGAGTTGGCGACGTTCTGCCCGGGCGGCGGCAGCAGATTGGCGGCGCGCTCATCCAGCTCGGCCTGGCGGGCAATGATCTCCTTCGCAGTTGCGCTGTCTGGTGCGTCGGCAACTGGGTTCTCCTGGTTCGCCCCAGATCTGGTTCGGTCCTGAGCCAGAATGGTGACGTCCGACTTGCCGAATGCGTCCGACCAGGTCGGCGACTCTGCGGCATAGAACTGCAGCGCGTTGGGCACGCTGCTCATCCAGCTCAGGCCGCGAGCAATCGGGCTGCTGCTGGCCACGAAGGGCGATGCGTTGTCATTGCCAAAGCGCTGGTAGATCGGGTCGTTGAAATCAGTGCGGGCGAGCGACAGATCGTCCGGCCGGCCGGTCCGCATCTCCGGCGGTGAGCTGCGGTCCCAAAAGTACATCGCCCGCTCCGGGTCCTGCCGGAGGTTCCGAAGCACATCGACGCGCCTGCCGGGCCCCCTCATGTACTTCGCTCGAGCGGGCGACATTAGGTGCTGTGACTTGCGATATTCGTCTGCCAGCGTGGACGTTAGCGGGCTTGCAGCTGCGCCGTCGTCTCTAGCCATAGCCCAGCTGGCTCCGGCATTTGCGTACTGATTTGCGTTGGCCCAGCTCGGCTGATTCTGCAGTCGGCCGTACTGGCTTTCGATTAGGTCAGCCAGTCGCCCTGGCCCGCCTCCTGGACCGTACTGTTCCATTTCGGCCCGGATCTCGCTCGGCGTTACGACGTCTGGCTGCGGCCTGTTCAGGGCAAGTTTCGGGTCGCTATCCAGCAGCTCGCGAGTGAGGTGGGCGAATGGGTATCTGCCGGTGCCTGGACCGATGCTGCGCGGGATATTCCTGACTCCGGTCGGGAATCTCACGAGCGGGATGCCGGCTACCTGCTGAGGCAGCTCCAGCATGGCGCGATCCATGCTGATCTTGCGCCTGGCATCTCTGTGCTCGCGAAGAGTCTCCGAGTCAGTTCCGTCGCTATAGCCGAAGAGGTCGTCCGCCATTAGATACCTACTGGAAGGCTGGGTTGATGTACCGGCCCTGTCCGCCGCGTGCGCTTTGCATGGCTAGGTAGCGGTCCCTGAGGGCGCGGATTCGATCTGGCTGCACCTCAACCTGTCCGCCCAGCGCGTTCTCAGGCTGTGGTCCAGGTGATGGCAGCCGTCGACCCACCCCATCTGCGACAACAGCCGCATTGCTCAGGAGTCCGGCCAGCCCGCCGCCACGAGACAGGTCGGAAAACGGAAGCGTCACGCCGGTCAGTTGCTTGACGGCGCCCTCAATGCTCGGGAATTCGCCCTTGCTGACGATCCTACCGTCGAACGTGTTGTCTTCGCGGCCAATCAAGTTCTTTGCCATGCAATCCCTCACGGGATTTATGGCCGCACCGGGACGCTATCGGGCTAGGAGGTACAGCCCGACGTTCGAGAAGGCGTACCCGCAGTACGCAATTCCCATAGCTGTATTGCCCCGCCAGAACTGGTCTGCGGCGACGTAGGCGTAGATCAAGCCGGTCAGGGCTATGAGGGGTCCGCTCATGATTGGCTTCAGTCGTGGCCCAAAACCCGAGAGTAATCGAGAGACTGCTCTTCTGCGTCGGCGAGCGCGCCGCGCAGGGCTGCAATGACCCTGTCCCTGTTCGATATTTCTGTCCTAAGGAGAGCGATCTCCTGAAGCAGCCGTCCTGCGTACTCAGTCGCCTGCCTGGCTGATTTGTGTGCTGCGGCCAGCCGATGTTTCATCGTCGGAGGGTCGTCGTACAGGCATCCAGGCTTTCTTTTTGGCATTGGCTCACCAGTCCATGACGGTCGACACCACCGTCATCCAGAGGGAAAAGACAAGGGCGAAGAACCAGAAGTGGGACTCTTCCATGTCAGTCTGCCGTGCCTTTTGGCGGGTGCTTTCTCTTGCGGGCAGGGCGGCGTGGCGGGCGGTTGCATTCGGCCTTCCACCGGGCTTCGCCCCGAGCTACGTCAGCCGGGTCGATTCCCTTGTAGGACCCATCTCGAATGCACCGCTCTCGCCACTCCCTGTGAATCCTGGCGAGAGGATCCTCCGTCAAAACGCCATCGCCTCCTCGCGGTCCTTCTTTGGGAACCGGAGGCTGATGCTCACCTCGTCGGCCAGCATGCGCAGGGCAGAGCCCTCCGTGCCATCCTTGCGGGTGAACTTCTCCAGCTGCATGCGGCCGGAAACGACGACGCGCTCGCCCTTCTGAACCGACTGGGACACGACATCGGCCTGCTCGTCAAAGCAGGTGACATCGACCCACGTGGTCTGCGGCTCCCGGCCTTCTCGCTTCTGGGTGGAAGCGACACTGAAGCTCGCCATCATCTTTCCGCTCGATGTGGTCTTGAGCTCCGGAGCCTTACCGACATTGCCCGTCACTGTAGCAGTGATCATAGGGGCCTCCTTGCATGAGAAATGGGACTGAACAGGCGCCCATTATACAGGCAGGGGGCTAGGGCGCAAGAGCCTCTTCGTCCTGGCTCATGAAGCCGCCGTCCCGCCCCATCGTGGATTGCACTGTCCGCACCCGCAGCGACCTTCTAGGTACAGCGCAGCAAATCGCAGCAGCTCCGGGTCGTCCCTGAAGTGACCGAGCCCAAGATTACAGCGACTGCACAGCGCCCCGCGCACCTTGCCGGTTTTGTGGTCGTGGTCAATCGCTAGCTGTTTATTCTGCTTCTCCCCGCAAATTATGCACTCTCTCAGCCTCCTGGCTTCCGTGAATGAGGCGACGTCCGAAACACCAGGCGGCATGCGGTTTGCCTTGCGGTACGCACTGCGACAGGACTTGCACCACGAATCCAGCCCGTTCTTCTTGCGGCGATTGATTGGGAAGAATTCGCGGGTCCCCTCCTTGAGCACCCCGCACTTCGTGCAACTCAGCAGTTCCATGCGCGCCTCGCTTTCCGAAGCCGGCTATCCGGGTCTTCGGCGGCCTCTGGCCACATCTTCATTTGCCCTGCGCTCCTGGCGCAGAAGGAGTCTCTGCGGGGGCCGCCTTCGGGCTGAGGAGGCTTGAGATTGGCGTCATTCTCTCGGTTGTAGGAAGCGCGGCCGGCGGCATTGAGGCCGCCATCGGGGTCCTGGCCTTCCTTGCGGGTCCAGAGCTGGGAGCGCAGCTTTCGGATTCGGTCGCTCATACCTATTTATGCCTGGACCTCGAGTGAATTTCGGAAAAAATCCAGGAGGGGAACGTATGTAATGTGCGCGCGCGAATGGGGGCCTTAGGGGTGGGGTCAAGGCTTGTCGCAAGGCCGCGCCACGCAACGACTTGCGTAACACGCCTTCGAACGCAGCTCTTCGATCCCCCAGTGGAGGGGTATTTCTACCGGTCGTCTTCCCCCTGTTTTCAGGCGTTGGCGAGTTCTTATGTCAGCAGCACCGGAGCACTTCGCTCCGACTGACTGGCATGGAGGATTCTCAATGGAATACGTCATCGCCTTCTGCGGTGCGGGTCTGCTTGCTGCGTGGCTCGCGTTCACCGGGCTATACGCCTACGCCGTCTACCGAGCCTACTTCGTCCCGGCAACGCCTCGCGAGAAACGATCTCAGGAGAAGCTCGACGCGCTGATCTCGCGATGGAAGGACGACCCAGACTTCGACAGCTTCACGGAACACAGGTGGTTCAACTGGCTGGGCGTATGCGACGACATGGGGTGGTTCAAGTCCTAGTTTCCAGGCCTGGCGAGTCTCAGTGAAGGTTCAAGAGGCCGCCCAGTGACTTCGGTCTCTGGGTGAGCTCCTGCGCCTTTGCAGGATGCACACACCCCATCTACCCGCACACGCGGGGATTGGGTTTCTTCGGGGAGCGATCGCTCTCCGGCCCGACTCCGCACTTTGTGGAGGTGTGTCATGGAGTTTGTGAATCTCGCTACGGCTGCGGTCTCTGAGCTGGTCTCTGGAGACCCCGCCGTGCTGATGTACGCCCTGCAGGGTGTAGCAAGGTGGACGGCATTGCCTGGCAGTGCCACTGGATGGATGGTCGCCTCGATATGCACGAGGAGGAGGCCGTTCGGATCCGGGATCAGGTGGCCAAGCACGAGAAGATGCTGCAGCACATGGCTGCAATGCGTGCGGCGAAGGCTGAGAAGGCGAAGGTTGCCTGACGGCCCGCGAACCCCGCTCAGTCGCCTGTGGGCTGGGCGGATTTCGCTGACCTTCAAAAAGCCCTTGTTTTCAGGGGCTGGCGAGTATCAGTAGAGGACGACGGGGCACCGACACCAACCGCATTTCCCGTCCGGCTCTCAGGTGACAGTCAGTCGCCGGCCGGATGGGAGTTTCTGTGGAGGTGTCCCATGTACGGTTTCATCAAGTCGTCTCTCAAGTTCGCGATCCTCGCCTGGTGGATCGTGATCGGTGCGGTCGGCATTCTCGCTGCCCGCCACAACACGCGTCTGCTGGACGCGAGCCAGGCGGAGCTGTCCCGCTACCGTCAGGCGATGACCGATGAGGTCGTTGCCATGAAGGCCCAGCTGGAGGCTGCCGACAACGAGGCCAAGCAGCTGGCCAGCGAGCTCGGTCAGTTCCGTGACCAGCTCGCCCAGTCGGTGGTCAATGTCGAGGCCTACCGCCTCGAGGCCGCTAAGTGGAAGGGTCGATTCGACGCGATGTGCAGCAAGGTCTCGCAGATCGCCCAAGAGTCGAGCGAGCCGGTGCTGTCCGTTGTCAGCGAGTGACGCGGTGCGGTCGTGTGCAGGAGGTGACTAACTGCACACATCCCTGCTTCGTTGCAGGCCTGAGTGGACCTCAGGTTCTTTTTCGTGGAGGTGTTTGATGGGCTACTTCGACTTGCTGGCTGATCTCGGGTTCATGGTTCTGTGCAGGCGGAATGGCTTGGGGACGACGACGATGTTCGCGATCCGCCAGGACGACTTCGACCTGTTTGACAATGGCACGACCGGAGGCCATCAGTTCCTGGATATCGCTGGGCTTCTGACTCTCCCAGAGTGGAGGGTCGTGGACTTCGTCGGTGACGATGCGGCGAAGGGTGCCCGGCTGCTGTACGAGAAGCTCACGTACACGGGCCAATATGCCGGTTATGACGAGCGGAACAAGGATCTCATCGGCCCCGAGTTCCTGATCGGCTTCGAGCACCGTCCGGAGTCGGAGCGGTATCAGGCTGTCGAGGATGCCCCTGCGCCGCCGCCGGAGCTGGTCGAGAACCTGAATCTCCAGGACGGCTGATTTCAGGGGTTGGCGAGTAACTACAGAGGGTCGGCGGCAGCCGGTGCCGTCGGCCCTCTTTCTTTCTACCGGCAAGTGGAGGTCGATATGTGCGATGAAGAACGTCCGGAGTACGAGGACGAGGAGAACGGGATCGCTCTCCCCCAGTACGGAGTGCTGAAGTATTCCAACCACTGGAATCTCCCCAAGATGGTGGCGATGTTCGATGACCTGCGCTACGCGGACGCGTTCCTCGACGCGCAGGGCAATCTGGAGGAGCACGAGTTCCTCACTGTGCAAACGCCCTGCCAGGACCAGCCTGGCGTCATGCACATTCTCTGCACCGTGACCAACAAGAAGATGACGGTCGTGGAGGTCGACGACGGGGATCTCAAGGCAGTTCCGAAGGAGCTGGGACCCACGTTCGGCGACAAGTGGGTCTGCAAAGGGGAGGAAACATGAAGGGGCACGTGATTCTTGTGGCCTTCACGGTCACGGCCCCCGACATGGAGCAGGCGCAAAACCAGCTCCTGCCCCAGCTTGCCGTGCATCCCGGCACTGCAGGCATCGACTCGTGGTACGTGGCCATGAACGAGCGATACGACGGCACGACTCCCGAAGACGGTGCGTCTGCGCGCTTCGTTCCAGAGGGCAGCGTGGCGGTAACGCTGGACTACGATGACGCGATCCTGCTGTACGAACTGCTCTTGCAGGACGTATGCAGGACTGAGCTGGTGAATCCAGAAAGGCGCGCCAAAGCTGAGGGCTGGGCACGCAAGGTGTACGAGGCGATAGATATCTACGAGAAAGGAGATGCCACGTGAAGCCCCGTTTCATACTCTTCTACGATGCTGTTGAGCGTGACGGTTCTGTCCGCAGAAAGGCCCTGCTTCCACCACAAATGTCTCGCTCTGCATGCAGGCGGCTGGCGTTTGGGTCTCAATCGAAGTGGATGTGGGAATCCGCTGATCAGCAGGTGCGCAACTTCCGAATTGCGCGGGTTCTCTCAGGCCACCCGAAGTACGGCGCGTGGGTAGAAGATCCACCGTATCCGTACCGCAAATGGCTGTAGTTTCAGGGCATGGCGAGTTTCTATGGCCGGCCGGTTGCCACGTTGGCGCCGGCCGGCCTTTTTCTTTTCAGGAGGTAGCAGTGCAGACGTTCCTTCCGTACCCGAGCTACACCAAGTCGGCTCGGGTGCTGGACGACAAACGACTTGGCAAACAGCGCGTGGAATGCAAGCAAATTCTGCGTGCTCTCGGCGTTGCGGTCGGCGGGCTGCGTGGCTCAGGCAGAGGCTGGGTTCACCATCCCGCAGTCAATATGTGGCGTGGCTACGAGCACAGCCTGTGCAATTACGCCATTGCCATATGCAAGGAGTGGCGCAAGCGTGGGTTTGCAGACTCCCTGCTCGCCGAGTTTCAGGAGTGTCGCGCCACGTTGCGTGGCGGCTGGCAGTTGTTCATGCCTCGCCCCCACTGGGTGGGCGATGCTCGTGTTCATGCGTCTCACCGCAGCAACCTGCTGCGCAAGGACCGCTCGCACTACGGTCAGTTCGGCTGGGCTGAGCCCGACGACCTGCCTTACGTGTGGCCGCTGTCGAAGGTGCCGGCGTGAACATGGGCAGACTGGAAAGGCGCAAGCAGGTCATGGACGCATCTGCTTCGTGCGAAGTGATCTGGGATATGGAGGGGCAGGCGCTGGACTTCGACCACTGCTTGCGGGCTATGCGCGACTCGATCGCAGAGCAACGCCCCGACTGCGCGGCACGGCGCATGAAGGAGTTGCGTGATCGCGCCGCCCAGTTGCTCAAGTCGTGCGACGAACTGGAGGAGCGGATCCAGCTGGACCAGCTGCTGTCCAAGTGCCCCGAATAACCCTTGTTTTCAGGGGTTGGCGAGTACCTATAGATAGAAAGGAGGTGCCAGATGTTCTGGCTCCGGGTTGCTCAGTGGGTCTTGACTGCCCACCTGATTCTGATCGGCGCCCTTGCACTCGGCGGAGTCGCTGGACTCCTGGTGTGGGGCATGTTCATGTTCGCGGCGAGAGGTCTGCAATGAAGCACACCTTTCGCCTGTATGTGGTGACACTCCACGCACAGGTGTGGAGTGTCGGCGCATTTGCCCGCGCCAACAAGGGCAAGAAGGGCCAGTGCTTATACGTCGGAAGCACAGCCCACACACCCGAGCACCGCTTTGCCCAGCACAAGGCTGGCCGGTTCTCGAATCGCGGTTGGGTGGAGAGGTTCGGCCTCGCACTCGCACCGCATCTGTCCGACGGGCGGGAATACCAGACACGTGAGTCGGCCGAGCAGGCTGAGCGTGCGCTGGCTGAGTCTCTGAGAAGAAAGGGGTATGCGGTATGGCAAAGGTGAGCGAAGACGATCACGGCAGGATGATCGGCGATGGACCGTTCATTGTTGTGACTGGGCAGATCGCCGATGGGTTTGAATTCACCGGCCCATTCGGCGACTACGACGACGCGTGTGCGTGGGCCGGAGAGCTGGGCGAGGCGTGGTGGATCGAGCCACTGCACCTGCCCAACGAAGAGGAGGCTTCCGAATGACGAGCCTCTCAGCAAACGGCAATGCAAAGGTAGGGCGGGATCCGGCGGTGCTGTCTGTGTCGATGGCAAGCGCAGCTGATTCTCTGCACCATCGGCTGGCAAAGCTGCGCAATTGTCTCGGCGACGTTAGCGCTCACCGAAAAGGTCTGCATGCAGCCGGCACGACGGCGATCCGGCGAGTGGCCGCAGCTGAGCTCGCCCTGTCTGAGGCGAAGGTTGCGGCGTGCGTGGAAGATGTTTCGGTGGCGGTGGAAAACTTCTCTGCCATGTGGCAGGAGCTCCGGGCCGAGCTGGATATGGCCCACGTACTGGCCGCTTCGCCAGAGTAAGGAGGTTCCGATGGTGATTGCAGAGTGCGCCGAGAAGATTACGGCGAAGGATGTGGCACGGATCCACGAGCTGAAGGTTCTTGCGAGCAAGGCGCACGATGCGGCGTGCGAGGTGAGCTCTGCGTTCTACGAACTGCAGAACACGGACCTGGCCAAAGTCGAAAAGATCCTCGAGAAGGGCGCGCGTCTCTGCGCCAACCCCTCGTCGAAGATCAAGCGCTTGGGCGCTGAGATCCATGTCCTTCGCGCCCAGATCGAGCAGAAGCGATACGAGCGACTGCTCAAAGAGATCGAAGAGAAGATGGTCAAGGTTCAGCAGGCCATGCAGGAACTCCGCATGCGGAGCGTCATGGCCGGCACTCTGGACTCCTGTCCCGAGTAGCCCCTGATTTCAGGGGTTGGCGAGTGTTAGTGGCAGGCCGGGAGCAGCGTGCTCCTGGCCTTTCTTTTTTCCCGGAGGTGTTTCATGCAGAAGAACGAAGACTTCAAGTTCATTGCCCTCGCGGAAGCGAAGGGCCTGTTGGGCGACGGCCACATGAGCGACGAGCGGTTCGCCGAGACGTTGATCGAGCAGGGCCCGCGCTTCGCGGCCGTCGCGGCGGACCTGGCCCTGCTCCTCAAGTTCGGGGAGGAGTGAGATGAAGCACGACTTCGATTTCACCAAGCTCATGGCCGGGCTCGACGCTGCGTTCTATGCCGCCCAGCACCTGGCTGAATGGGTGATGCTCTACCCGCAGCAAGTGACCGCCGGGTGCCTGTTGTACATGACCATCGGGAAGCTGATCTCTGGCTTCCGTCGGTCCAAGTAACCCCTGATTTCAGGGGCTGGCGAGTGTCTTTGTAGGGCGGCGCGTGCCGCCCTTTTTCGTTTCCTCAACCCGCAAGGGAGGTGTGTTATGGCCGGTGATTACGTGTCGGGCAGCAAGCCCGGCGCTCTTGTTCCTGTCAATGTCGATGGACGCGAAGTCGGATGGGTGATTGAGTCCGTCGGAGGCTTCTCGTTCGTGCTCCTCGACGAACGCGATGCCGACGGTCGTGAGTATGGCTCGGCTGGCGAAGCGCTCGACGCAGCAGAGCATACGCACCGCTGCCTGGCGAGCATGGACCGCATGCTCATGATGCTCGACACGTAGGCACTGGCCTAGTACAGCGCAGTGCTGTACAGTAGTACACCTCCCGCCAGCGAGCCGCACTGGGCAACTGTGCTCAGCTGCGGCTCGCTGGTTTTTCTTTTTCCTCAGGAGTTTCCCATGATCACAGTCGCTGGCACTGCAGCGATCACGTTCGGCAGCAACACACCGCACAGTCGGGACTTGCTGAAGAAGGCGTGCGACAACGCCGGCCTCAAGGTCAAGTTCCGCAAGCCGTCTCGGACCAGTTCTCTCATGCGAGCCATCACGCAGGTGGTGCGGCCGCTGGTTCCAATCGACGCGCCCCTGTCTGTCAGGCGCCTGGCTCAGGACCTGGCATACGAGGCGGTCGCTATTCGCAAGGGCCGGGACAAGAACGATCCGCTGCACCTGGTCTCCGCAGAAGCGGATGCCACGACAGACGCAGTCAAGATCATTGCCTGCGATCCGTCCGTAGACGTCGGGGCCACAACCCTGCTGCTGCAGGCTGCGTACGACAACGAGCTGCACAATCTGTCTTCCAGCCAGGTTCGTGTGGCTATCGCTTCTGTCATTCGCAAGCTGAACGGCGTTCAGTTGGGCGCAGCGAACCTGTACTACCTGCCTCACGACACCGTGTCGCGCTGGCACAAGTGGCGGGACGACGCGCAACTGTTTAGGTACCACTCGGTTCCGTTCCAGGTGGCGGATGACCCGGCAACTGTTGAGCACATCATCAATCAGCTCAACGTCGAGGTCAGTGGCCAGGCTCAGGAGATCATTGCCGCAGTCAGTGTGGGATCGCTCGAGCCAAAGTCGGCGAAGGCTCTGGCCAAGCGGGCGCAGGCCATCGTCGACAAGATCAAGTCGTACGAGTCCGCTCTCGGGCAGCAGCTGGAGTGGATGCGCGAGCCTCTCGAGCAGGCCAGTGCTGCGCTCAGCGTCAGCACGCTGATGGCGGTGTCCGCATGAGTTACCAGAAAGGGGACCGGGTCCGGCTCGTCCGCATGGGCGATGACCCGGACCCGGTAGCGCCTGGAACGGAAGGTGTTGTCGTGCATACGGCAGACCTCTACTTTCCGGGAGAGAGACCTCAGATGCAGGTGTCTGTGAACTGGGACAACGGGCGCAGCCTGTCGTGCATAGTTCCTCCGGACGTCCTAATCCGGGTCGATTCCGCACAGCCCTGATTTCAGGGGCTGGCGAGTAAGTATGTCGGGCGGCAGTGGCTGCTCGACGGTGTCCTTTTGTTCCTTCAACCAGGAGATTCTATGCCTACTGCAACGGCCAACGAGCCTTGCTTCATCGCCCTTCAGGTCGTGCCCACGCTTGTGTGGGGCGGCACTGGAGTCGGCAAAACGACGGTTCTCAGTCAGCTGGCTGCTTCGCTCAAGCGGAACTTCCACCTGCTGATCGGTAGCACGCACCTTCCGGAGGACTTCTCCGGCTACCCGGATGCCGACCGCAACGTCGGTGTCATCCGCATGCTGCCCACTCAGTGGGTCGAGAAGTTCATGGACGGCAGCGGGTTCCTGCTGCTCGACGAGCTCACGTGCGTGCCTCCGACAACGATGGCTGCCGAGCTGTCGCTCATCACTGAGCGCCGGGTCGGTGACTACACGTTGCCGGAAAGCACGATCATCGTCGCTGCCGCCAACCCGCCGGAGCTCGCGCCTTCGGGCAACGCGCTCCCGCCGTCAATGCGCAGTCGGTTCTTCCACTACAGGTGGCAGGTCGATCGCAACGAGTTGTTCAAGGGGTATCGCGCCGGGCTCGAGTGGTCGGCCCCGCCGTTCCCGATCGTGCCGTCCGAGCACAAGCAGCTGTACCCCAAGTACGGCGGGCTGGTCGAGGCGTTCCTGCGCGGAACTCCCGACTGCATGGAGAAGCTGCCTGACTCCGACGAGACTCTCAGCTTCCCCAACCCGCGCACCTGGTCGTACGTGGTCAAGACCCTCTCCGCTGCGGAGTCGGTCGGCCATGCACCGGACAGCTCCGTCGCCAACCAGCTGGTTCGCGGCTGTGTCGGTGACGCGGCAGGCGCAGAGTTCCTGCGGTACGTGGCACAGCTGGACTTGGTCAACCCCGCCGACATCCTCGACGGAGCGATCAAGTTCAAGTACCAGAACCGCCCGGATCTCAACATCTGTCTGCTGACCGGCCTCGTCAAGGAGCTGCGCTCCAACACGACAGCCGAGCGGTGGACGCGTGCGGCTCAGGTGTTCTGCGACATCGGAGAGCACGAGGTCGAGACGTTTCTCACGCAGTTCAGGCCGCTGTGGAACCCGGTTGCTCAGGGCGGCGTCCGCCCCGACGGGTGGATGCCACAGGCCAACCTGCTCAACCGGCTCATGAAGCTGGTTCCGCAGGGGATCCAGGAACACACCTCGAAATAGGGAGGGCTCTATGGATTTCAATTGGGACTCGGCCGTGCCAACTGGCCGGCAGAGAGGCACGCCTCTCAAGACCCCTGAGGATGCACTTCGCATTCTCAGGCTGCAGATCTTGGAGATGTGCGACGGCAAGATGCCGGAGGGCAAGGCCAAAAGGACGGCGATTGTGGTCAGCGCTATCGGTGCGCTGACTCTCAAGACCGCCACGCTGTTGAGGCAGCAGCATCCGAATGCGCCGGTTGAGCAGCTCGCTGCCAGCGGCCAGCACGCGATGGCTCTGCTCACGACTGCCGCCACAGTCGTGATCCTGGACCTGTTCGATTTCGACTTTGACAAGTTCGTTGCGGAGCAGGTTGGCGACGCCCCGCAGTGGAAGCAGTCTCCGTTCAGTGACAACTAGAAAGGAGGGTCAATGACCCCACGCGAGAAGCTGGCGGCTGGGCGTATTCGTACGTTCGACTACTGCCCATACCTGGCCAGCTACGTCTACTCCTTGAAGCAGCAGGAGGTCAAGGGAACTGGCACCTGCGGCATCAGCAAGGATGGGGTTCTGCACTGGGATCCGGCCTTCGTCGACAGCCTCGATGTAGACACGTTGGCATACGTGATTCTGCACGAGGCCTTGCACCTCATCTTCCGGCACCACGCTCGGGCGAATGAGGTGTACGGCGAGGAGCCGCACCCGCAGGACCAGTTCGTGATGAACGTGGCCGGCGACTTGGTGATCGAGCAGACGCTTGCTTTCATGCGTCCGCTTCGGCCGCCGGCCGCTGTCTACATCGGTGCCGAATGCCCGCAGCTCGGGATCTCGTTGGACTACCCACCGAATCTCGACCTGCTCCAGTATTACGGCCTGATCCAGGCGGACATTCGCAAGCGCAAGGAGGACCCGAGCGATGGCGATGGAAGTCCGGATCAGAAGAGCGAGGACCAGGCCGATGGCGGCGAGGCCGGCGGCGGAAGCCAGGTCTCGCAGAAGTCTCCGCAGAACAAGAGCGGCAAGAAGGGTGCGGCCAATAAGCCCAATGGGCGGGCTGCAGCTTGTGCTCCTGGCGGCGGCGGCTCTGCGGGCGATGGCGTACGGCGCCAGTCCGAGAAGTCAGACGAGTCTTGGGCCACGTTCCAGGAATCCCTGTCAGCTTCGAAGCTCGAGGATGCTATCCAGAAGCACGAGCTCTCGCAGCCCGGCTCGGTTCCCGGCTCCCTCAAGGAGTCAATCAAGGCGTTCCTTCGGCCCCAGCCAGACCCCTTCGAGCAGCTGCGCAGTACGGTAGCAACCGCTACTGCCAGCCCGCTCGGAGGGCGTATGGCTACGTATCGCCGGCTGTCACGCAAGCAGCCTGCCGACCTGTGCCGCCTTCGCGGGCAGCTCACTACGCAGGCGAGTGCGGTGGTGATTGTCGATACGTCGGGGTCGATGGGCGACAGGGAGACGAAGGAGCGAGCGCTCGAGGTGATCGCGCGCGGGCTCCGCAAGCTCAAGTCTGTCAAGGTTGTGTGCGCGGACACCCACATCCGCAACAGCGTCAAGCTGCAGAACATTGACCAGTTCGAGTGGGAAGGCGGTGGCGGTACGTCGATGGACGTCGCCATCGAGGAAGTCGATAAGACGGATCAGCCCGACAGCATCGTCCTGATTACGGACGCCGCTACGGATTGGCCGTCTCGCCAGCCGAGAGCACGGGTCATCGTGGCTCTCACTCATACGGACAGCTACTGGCGGGAGCGTATCCCGCGCTGGGCAAAGACTGTCCCGCTAGTGTCTCAGGAGACCTGACAATGACGGCACAACGCCAAGTGTCTGCGCAGCTGTTCGTTCAGCTGTATTTGGAGAGTGTGGCAGCGGGCCACACCATGCGCGAGTTTTCGAAGCGGTTGGGGTGGACATACGCTCGCGCCGCTCAGCGCGCCGGTTTCTACAGGAAGCGGGGAGTGGATCTCCCGCGACTTGCAGATGGCCGACGCACGCTACATGGGAGGGAGCCACTCAACGTGGCTGGCCTCAACGAGATGATTGATCGCTTCCTGCTGTCCAAGCGTGAGCATCAGTTCGACCGACGTCGCGTGCCGGTGAACGCCGGCTGATTCCGGATCCCTCAATCCTTCATCGTGCCCGGCTGGGGTGGCGGCGTAGCCACCTCAGCCGGGCAGTTTTTTTAGGTGCATACATGACTTTGATAATTGCGACTTCGGCGCCTACCAAGAAGAGGGCGCCCATCAAGAAAAAGATCTTCGACTGGGCCGAGCTCAACGCTTTCCTTCTGAACCCGCCGCAGGCCTTCGACAGCGATGTTGGCCGGCACGTTGCCGGCATGGCCGCCCGGACCTTTCGCACTGAGCGATGGGCCCAGATCGGAGAGCGCCTAATAGCGGTGGCCGCGCGTGATTACATCTCTCTAGTGTGGGCGCACAACCCTCCTGGCACTGCGATCGCCAACTGCATGTGGACTACTCGCGTCGAGGTCCGGCCTGCCGCAGGCGGTCGGACATCGTACTCGATGGACACCGGGTGCAATGGCTGGTTCGCTGCCAAGCACTTGCCGGCCGATCGCAAGGACTTCGGTGCGCGCAGTCGCTATCGCCACAAGATCTTCATGCACGGGCAGTCCGGTGTATATCAGCGCGGCACTGGCCCGCTGTACCACGACGTCGGCCCGGACGTTGCGAACGTAACTCTGGATCAGTTCTGCGCGTCCTTGAGAGACGGCACCGGTCCGGCAGTGGCGCTCTACGCGGCCGGCGCTACCGCAGATTGGGCGGGGCTGGCCGCCGCACTGTGTCAGAAGATTGCGTCAGCAGTGGCCCCGTTCAAGGACTGCATCATCCGGTACGAGGAGTTCGCGCCTAATGGAAGGCCAGCCAGCCTCCGCCTGAGTCGCGGCGAAAAACATGCCGACCTGAACCCGGATTACTGCGTACGCATTCGCGTCAAGCTGCCGGCCACGTGGAGCGAAGGCAGATGCGTCGAGGTTCCGGATTTTTCAGCGTTCATTTGCGGGCCGCTGGGGCTCATGGAGAAGGAGCGCGCTGTGTACTACGGAGCGGAGCTGCTGCACCCGCAAGGCAGGCATATTGTTGGCGCAGCTTACGAAAACAGCAATGGCAGTTGCAGCACTGGGCTCACTCAGCTGCTGTACACGGGTCCTTCGGAAGTCGTCGAGGCAGCGCGCCAGTGGGCTGCCAATCACATCCACATCCCCTGCTAAGGAAAAGCAATGCACGCGTTCTGGTTTCATTACAACCGTCCTGCGTCTCAGCGGGCGGGCTCTGCGAAGCTGACGGTTCACTATAAAGGCGAGTGCCACATAGTGGACGATGTGATCTGCGGCGTGGCGGTGTCCAGCCGGAGGCGCAATTCACAGCCGCGCCTTGTCATGGCTGGTCGTGGTGTCGTGCGCATACGCGACGGTGTCGCTAGAATAACGGAGGTATAGATGTGGATAAGGCTTCACTTACGGGAAGGCATTGACATCGAGGTGCCGGATTTCATCGCCCTAGACACTGCTAAGTGCGGTGGCCGGCAGCCAAACAGGTGGAACATGCGCTCCGACTGGCACGATGACCACAATGACCTCGACGCCTTCATCGACTCGGCTGTGCGAAACTGGATGCAGGAGAGGATGCGAGCAGCCACAGCAGACAGGCCGAACGGCCTGCTCATCAATGGATACATCGAGAGGCCCGACCAACCAAAGGACATGCCATGACAGTCTTCGGTTACGGCAGGCACTCGACGTCCGGGCAAGGTCTGTCAGAGGCAGCCCAGAGATCTTCGGTAGACGCCTATGCCACCGCCTATCTGGGCGGGTCGGGCGTCCACCAGTGGCTGTACGATACGGCAGTCAGCGGCAGCAAGCCCATCTTCGAAAGGCCTGAGGGCCTGAAGCTCTGGGCTCTTGCTCAGCCTGGCGACCACATCGTGATAGCCAAGCTGGACAGGGCGTTCCGCAAGACGCTGGACGGACTGCGGGTGCTCGAGATGTTGGATGCGAAGGGAGTCTACTTCCACTGCGTGCAGCAGAAAGTGGACACCTATTCGCCGGCCGGCAGGGCGATCCTGACTGTGCTCCTTGCGTTTGCTCAGCTTGAAAGAGAGCAGACTGCGGAGCGAACGAAGGAAGCTCTGGCGGTCAAGCGTGCGGCAGGCCTGCCTTCTGGGCCCGCCGTGCCGATCGGATGGAAGAAGGTGGGCTCAGGGAAGACCGGAAGATTCGTGCCAGACCTGCTCGAAAGATCGCAGGTCCAGCAACTCGTGAGTCTGCGGTCGGCGGGGTGCAGCTATGACGCAATCGTCGAGCACATGCGGGGGACCAGGCGACCGAATGGCCTGGAGTGGAACCGCAACTCTGTGGCGAAGGCGATCAAAGCGGCGGCTCGTCAGTTCCCA
>RGVZ01000451.1 GCA_010029825.1 bacterium
TTACTAAATATACTTTTACCAACTCCTACCCAATTGCTTCCTGAAGTTCCATTACTCCAAGCAATAGTATTAGTATTACCACTACCTACAACAACTAAAGTACTACCATTCCAACCAACACCATTACAACTAGTACTAAACAATGTACTGTTAGTTATATTCCAATTGTAACTACCTGAAGCACTCGTAGCAATAACACCGTTTGTATTATTACTACCAACTGCAACCCATACATTGCCATTCCATAAAATTGCATTTCCTACATTAAACACACCACTACCTAAACCACTCCAATTATAACCATCTGTGCTTGTAGCTATACTGTTAGCTCCACTACCAACTGCTACCCACATATTGCCATTCCATGATCCATCATTTCCTCTTGATGAGAAAATAGTATTACCTAACCCATACCAATTAAAGTTATCTAAAGAATAACTGATTGTATTGCTTCCACTTGCAAATGCTAATATTGGTTGATTAATTTTAACATTTCCAATATTATTACTCCAGCAAATACCATTACCTGCACTTGAAAAAATACTTGTACTACTGTTTAATACATTTACCCAAGTTATACCATCCTTACTCCAAGCAAGTGTATAACTTCCCGTTCCAGTTGCAACAAAGTTAATACCATTCCAAGTAACCGCATTTCCTGAACTAGTAAAAATATTCGTACCTAAACCATTCCAGTTAATTCCATCATTACTCCAAGCTATACTATTTGTACCACTACCAACTGCAACAAAACGTTTTCCATTATAAGCAATACCATTACCAGAAACAGTAAATATATTATTTCCGATACCAGACCATATTTTACCATCTGAACTGTATGCTATTGTATTTTCACTTCCAGTTCCTACAGCAACCCATCTATATACATTTCCTCCATAAATAACAGACTTACCAATTGTAAATGGTTGTGTTCCAATCGCACCTGACCAGACAATTCCATTGGTACTATAGGATAAACAATTTATTCCTGAACCAGCTGCAACAAATAAATTAACAGCATTGCTCCAATAAACATAATTCGCAAGAGTTGTAAATGCCGTGTTTCCAGTAATCCAAGTGAAACCATCATAACTATACATTAAATTATTACTTGCACTAGTACCTGCAGCAACAAATAACGACAATGTAGGTGACCAACAAATACCATTTCCGGAACTAAATACGTTATTACTATTTGTTAAAGGATTCCATACAATACCATCATAACTTGTAGCAATTGTATTAGTACCACTACCAACAGCAACCCATAAAGTACCATTCCATGCTACACCATTTCCAGATGTAAATAAATTATAATCAACATTCCAAGTAGAACCATTTGTTGAATAAATAATACTATTGTTAGTTAAATTACCACTACCCAAAACTACGAATTCCGAATTTTGATATGTTACAAATGAACCTTGTGATGAAAAATAAGTTGTTCCTAAACCATTCCATGTCATACCATCATTACTCCATGCAACTGTATTACTACCACTACCAGTTGCAACAAATATTGTATTACCAAATGCAATAGATGTTCCAGCAGTTGAAAAAACAGTTAATGCACTACCTGTCCATACTGTTCCATTAGGTGAATAAGCAATTGTATTAGTACCACTACCAACTGCTACCCAATAATTATTACCATAAACAACAGAAGTACCAGTAGTAGTAAACATACTAGTTCCTAAACCAAATGTATTTGTACCATTACCAACAGCAACCCATAAACTCCCATTATACGCTGCATAATAACATGTTCCTGAAAAACCACTGTTAGTCCCAGTCCAAGTATATCCATTTGTACTCGTAGCAATAGTATAATTACCAGTACCACAAGCAACAAATAAATTTAAGCTCGAACTCCATGTAATATAATAACATGTGGAAAACATGGATGTACCTAAACCTGTCCAATTAATACCATCATTTGAATATGCAAGTGCATTATTTCCAGCACTACCACCTGCAACCCAAACAGTACCATTTGTTACAATTGTATATCCCGTATAACTTGTAGGATTAAAAATAGTATTATTATATTTTGCCGGTAACCAATTTATTCCATCATTGCTATATGCAATACTATTGTTACCTTTACCAACTGCAACAAAACGCGTTCC
>RGVZ01000452.1 GCA_010029825.1 bacterium
GCAAGCGCATTTTTCAATGATGGCTGGCTTGATACCACGCCAACCTCCGACACGACGTTTGGCACCGGAGACTTTACCATTGATTTCTGGGTGTATTTGACCGGCGGTATTAGCGAGGACGGCTCAGGCCAAATATTGACCATGACGTATGACGGCTTTAATCCAACCGGAATCAGAATCTGGTATTTACCGGACAGGATGGCTTTCAACATCAGTTACTTCCATATTCGCGCTCCAGCATCAGAATACAACCAATGGAATCACTGGGCTATGGTAAGAAGTTCTGACGTTGTGAAGATATACAAAAACGGCGTAGAGCAGACATCGTTTATGGAGTCTACAGGCACGTTAAGCGGCAAGAATTTGACCGAAGGATTAGTAAGGATTGGGGACGGAAATTTGCTCGGGTATTTAGACGAGTTGCGGATGGTAAAGACGGCTATTTGGACTTCCAACTTTACGCCACCAACGGCAGCTTACTAGGACAATGCGTCACACCATCGAACTCCTGCTCTGCTCCACGATCGGCGCGTACTGCGTCATGCGGTGCGCGGCGCTCATGCCTCGCGTCATCGCCGAGGCGCACGCGGTCGTTGCGGCGTATTTGGAGCGCGCTAAACAGTTGGAAGAATGAAATAGACTCTGGGCGCTTTAAAATCGGCGACGGCGTAAATAATTGGAACGCGCTGCCGTATCAAAATAACGCACAATCTACAAAACGTTTAGATAACATTGCGCTGCTGTTTGACGGCGTAACAACAACGTTTAATTTGCGGTCAAATAACGAGGCTGTTAGCCCGCTAAATGCTGCCAATATTCTTGTCACATTAAACAACGTCATTCAAGAGCCGGTTGTCGACTACGGCATAATTAACGACACTATTGTTTTTGTAGATCCGCCTGCGGCTACAGACACGTTTTTTGGTTTTGCTTTTGGTACGTTTGGTGAAACGTATGCAATTAGTACTGGCGGTGGCAGCGGCACCCCGGGGCCGCAGGGACCGCGCGGCGCAACAGGGCCGCAGGGTTCTACGGGGCCGACAGGTCTTCAGGGCGCAACCGGAGTAACAGGCGCGATAGGCCCAGCTGGCGCTACTGGTGCCACTGGTCCGGTAGGCCCGACGGGGTTTACAGGTGTTACAGGCGCTACCGGTTCAATTGGTTTATCCGGTGTAACTGGCGCGACAGGCCCAGATGGCGTTACGGGTGCTACGGGTCCGACAGGTCTCACTGGTGCAACAGGCCCGCAAGGTTTACAAGGCAACGTAGGCGAAACAGGGCCGCAAGGTGAAACTGGCGTAATTGGGCCGTCTGGGCCCACTGGTCCGACTGGTCCTCGCGGGTTATTGGGAGAAACCGGAGTTACGGGTCCGACAGGTCTCACTGGCGCAACAGGGCCGCAAGGTTTTATTGGAGAAACGGGCGTCACGGGCGCAACAGGCGTGACTGGTGCAACTGGTCCTGAAGGTGTTACAGGCGCAACGGGACCTGCTGGTTTTGCCGGCTTGCCGGGTGCAACTGGTCCGCAAGGCATAGACGGCGCAACAGGCGTGACTGGTGCAACTGGTCCTGCAGGCGTTACAGGCGCAACCGGACCACAAGGTTTACAGGGTTTTCGTGGGGTTACGGGCGCAACAGGTGTAGCCGGCGTTGACGGTGTTACCGGCGCCACAGGCGCAACTGGCGTTACTGGCGCAACTGGCCCGGCCGGACAAGGAATCAACCCGGGCGATGAAATTAGCGGCGGTAATTTTTCTGCTTCCAGTGTGCCGGCGCAGCCCGCAATCACAACAATTCAATTTAAACGCGGTACATCTGCGGTTTTAAACGTTGTTAATCCTACGCTAGCCAACGGAGAACCGTGTTTTGAAATCGATTCAAATCGTTTCAAAATTGGTGACGGCATACACAACTGGAACGATTTGGTATATCAAAACGTTGCAGGCGCTACCGGCCCACAAGGTATACGCGGCGCTACTGGCCCACAAGGTATACAAGGCGCTACTGGCCCACAAGGTATACAAGGTTTAACTGGTGCTACTGGCCCACAAGGTATACAAGGCGCTACTGGCCCACAAGGTATACAAGGTTTAACTGGTGCTACTGG
>RGVZ01000453.1 GCA_010029825.1 bacterium
TTGACCACAACGAAATCGACCCCTCGCAGGTCACCGTTCTGGATACGGGTGTCGACGGTTCGACTCCGGGTGATGAGCGATTCTTCATCATTCCCGCGATGGCACCGGATGGTGGTCTCATGACCGGCTCGCTCACCGTGGTGGCACCGCAAACACCGACCGCCGGCCAAGAACTGCGACGTTCCGACCTCGTCTTCCAGTTCGGCGCTGTTGAAGACCAGATGGTCGTCGGTGGTGTCGCGGTTTACGAGATCGCCGACCCGACAATTGGACTGGGCAAGGTTGTCACTCGACCTATTCTTGGCGGGTCTGGCAAATTTAAGGGTGCCACAGGCTGGGTTGAGACCACGCACAACGAAGACGGCACGTGGGTGCACGTCTTCCATTACAACCTCCACTAGTCCGACCGCTCCTCGTCTTCGAGCACGTCAGTCACCCGAGCCGGGGGAGAATTAACCCTACGTTTACGTCCGTTTTATGGGGTTTTGCCCAACACGTCGACGCTGTTTCTAGTATTTTTTTCCTATTCCACTTCGGGTTCAGGAAAGGATTTATGGACGCATGAAAAGTGTGCATAAGAAAATTCTCGGTTTCGGAGCAGTGGCGATCGCTGTGGGAATAGTCACTTTTGTGAGCGCCCCGGCACAGGCCGTGCCCAGCAGTGTCGCAACGACCGACGTTTCTACCGTCGCACCGGGAGGAAACGTCCGAGTCACCTTCACGCCGGGCGCCAACCTACAGGATTTTTGCAACTCCTCGTTGTCGACAACGCTCATTCCTCCTGTGACCGACACGGACGTCAACACCATGAATGACTTTTCCATCTACGCGGTGATGCTTCACATGCCCGCGGCGTCAAACGAGGTCGAATTGAGTGGGAATCACTGGGTGGGACCGAACCTCGGAGACCCCTACTCGGGCCCAGGTTTGGCACGGTTTAACCCGTCGACCGTTTCAAGTCCGGTCGTCATCGATCTGACGATTCCCTCTGACTACCCATTGGGAGAGGCCTTTATCCGCTTGGTCTGTGTGGGACCCAACAACTACTACCCGTGGTTGCCGACCGCATCGTTCGACCAAACGATTACCATCGCCGCTCTTCCTAACACCGGTCGTGACGAGACCCTTGCCGCGACGCTCTGGGGTGCGTCGTCTCTGGTCGTCGCTGCCGGCGTCGTTCTTTTCGTTCGAGCGCGGCGAGCGTCACGGCGGGTCTAATTCGTTTCGTCGCAGCTGTGGCCGCTCTCTTTCCGGAGGGCGGCCACAGTCGTTCGACCCACCGGGACGACACCTCGTGCTTCTTACGCATGCCGTCGGTGTTGCATTCACGTCGGGAAGGAAACTTCCACGACGTGCACGATTGATCTATTGCCGGCATGCCGGTTGATCTCACCCCCCTACGAATCGTTCATTTCTCTGCCCTTCGTCGTGCAATTGCTCAGCATGTGCGTGCCACTCACGGTGGTCACGATTGTGTTGACCATTCGCACGCGACGACTCGGGGGCGAGTCACGAATGAACGACAACGTGTCGACGGCGATCATCCGTTTTGCTGGCGCGGCCTTTGTGTTTCTCGGCGCGTTCGCCATCGTGACCGCGTGGCAGTCGTCAACCTCAATCACCAAGGAGTGTGTCGCGCGAATTTGCGGCCGTGAGTTCGATTGATCAGGATACGGGGGCTCTCGATGTGCCCGAAGCGCACGAATTGCGCACACGTGGCCGCTCGTGCCCGAATCCATCATGTGGGCACTTCTGCTCATGGGGCTTCGCATGGTCGTTGTCGCAGCGCTGTACCCCAGTGGACCTAGTCGAATGAGCAAGTGGTTACAGAGTGTTGCGAGTCTCGATGTTGTGGTCTTAATTCTGGGAACCGTCTTGCAGTTGCAATCCGGCGACGTGGCAGTGATGAATTTCACACACCCGGCACAGGTGTTTCTCGCCACTCACACCGCGCAGTAATCTTGTCCTAATCGGACCTGTAAAAACTTCGCTTGTCCGTGACGAAAGGTAAAACCAATGGGCTACATTCGCTCAAAGGCTCTCGAAGAAACGGGATACATCGTTCTCGACCCGTACGACCAGAGCAAAGACCCGCAGGA
>RGVZ01000454.1 GCA_010029825.1 bacterium
GCGCACCGGTCAACTGGGATCATCGGCTGCTCAACGCCGTCCGCGTCCACGGACGCCACGTCCGTGATGGTCGCGCGCGGCAGCAGGACCGCGCAGACGATGCGGTTCTCCGGATGCTGGAGCGTCCACGAATAGCTGCGCGTCTTGTCGAGGAAGCCGAGGTCCAGACGGTGCGTCGCCTCGTCAAACAGGCTCGCGAACGTGCGCGTCTGGCTGTAGAAGCGGCACTGCGCGTCCAGCGTCGTGCGCGTGTGGATGCGCCAGCGGGAATTGTAGGAATCCCAGAACATGCCGATCAGCACGCCGTCCACAAAGTGCTGGACGTGGAATGCGTCGGCCGCGAACTCGACGCCCGGCGTCGAATCCGGCGTAGACTCGCCGTCCGCGCTCTTCCAGCTCGTCACGCTGACGGGGCGATGGGCGAGCGTGTCCCACACGACGGAGCGGAACGCGCGCACGTGCGGCTTGCTGAGATCACTGGCGCCCTTGACGTAGCGGATCACCGCAAACGGCGAGGTGGGCAGCGAGTGGTCCTCGATGCGGAGCGCGCCGCCCTCATCCGACTTGAGGTAGGCGCTCAGCAGCTCCCAGGTGGGGTAGGCGGCGATGAGGGAGGCGTAGACTGAAACAGAAGGGAAAGACATCCTGGGTTGAAAGGAAAGAAAGGCTCTGAAAGGAAAGACTGAAAGATGCTTTAAACGTGTTGCGACCCCAACAGTCAGCCTATAGCCGCCAGCCGCCTTCAATTTTTGCCGAGCCGCCCTAGGATGCGGCGGCGTCAGCAGGGGGAAACCCACAACACAGTAGAGGGATGTCTAACAATATTGGCCCCGACGATCTGGTTCCAGAGTTGGGCGATCTGGTGACCTTCGTAAGTCGTGTCCATAAAAACACAACCGGTCACATTGTTTATCGCGACGGTACGCTAATCCGAATTAGACCGTTTGGATTTCTGGGAACCATTGATTTTGACCTGGATCCTGCTACAGGTCAATTTGCCGAACGACTTGGCGTGACGGAAATCATCATACACAAAAAACGTAAAGATCCTCATTATTCCGTTCAATTATCAACCGCACCCGGTGAAGTCCTTGAGTTCTATACGCCCGAAGGGTACGCAATTGATGCCGGTATTCCCCACATCGTCCAAGACGTGATTGCGACCGACACAGACGACGCGATTGTACTGACGGACGGCACCCCGCTTAGACTTTGGATTTGTCGGACCGCAAGACATTGCGCTAATCGTCGCAAGCGTTCCGTCCGAGGACGCCGGCGAAAACAATTCAGCTCTTGTCGGCGCGCCCGTAGAAGAGGAAATTGAACCCTTCCCGGGATTCGACGCCTCCCTGCTTCCAGCGGCACTAGTGGAAGAAATTCGGACCGAAGAGCGCACGTACAGCGATACGATCCAGCGGACCGACATGTTTTCCAGCCTATTCTCCGATGAGACGCCGGCGCGTCAGCGGGATCCCAAAGTGATGGCAAATCTGTACCGCATCGCCGATCTGCTGTTGGCTATCAAGAATTCCGTGATTATGCGGGACGACGCGGGTGCCATCAAGGTGGGTGAACTGCGGTCCTATATTGCAAACACAGTTGAAGAATCGCTCGCAAAGCAACCCACCGGCGCACCCATCGCAGCGCTCATTCCTGTAGCAGCCGTGAAGAAAGTCCTGTACACAGACGATGCTGCGCGGCTGGCTGGTGATGATTACGAGACCCGGTCCGATGTTCATACACTGATGGATGCCTTGAAATCCCTACAGGATTATTCTGACTCCGATGCTACGGGCAACCCCTTCGTCAAATACGTGAACGGCCTGTTGAAGACGATTGAAGGGTTTGTGGCCGCAAAAGAGGGCGCGGCTCGCATTAGCGTTGACCAGGACGTTCTGCGATCCCAGATCCCGCCGAAAGAAGTGGATGGATTCCCTTTTCAGGGCCCACCGCCTGCGAAGGACAAGGACGGTGATGCGATCCCCCTGATCGCCGCCGACATCCTCGGCAAGATCAGCAATCGCACGGCGCGTCTGCTTGGTCCGAGCCGCATCCGCAACCCCATTACCGGCGCCAATTTCACGGTAGCACCGGCCGAT
>RGVZ01000455.1 GCA_010029825.1 bacterium
TTGTTTGCAGACGTTTCGAGCGCGCGCTGATGGGTCGTCAAACCCGTCAAACCAATGCTGAATTGCTTCATTTTAGTAGATCCCCTTCAGATCAGTCTGAGCGTACGTTTTGCCATCGTCCAACTTTACTTTCCAATCGCCGCTGTCATTGAGCACCGCGTCGACTTTCAATAAAGAGTTCACCGCCAGCGGCACGCGGGTGCCGTTGGCCGCGATTCCCACCGCCGAAATTCCGTATAAACCAGCTGGAAGCTTGTTACCAGAGAGGTCAACCCCGCCCCAGGAGAATTCCATGTCACCCGCCGGAACGTTCGAAAACGAGTTCGTCGCTACGACCTTGCCATTGGCATCGGTCATCGTGACCTCGACGGAGGGGTATCCCCGGTCGGCCACCACGGCTGCCGCCGCACCCACATTCGGGTCGAGGCTGACCGAGCTGGAGGCAACCTTCGCGTAGCGCCCAATTGCCGCCATCAAGCCATAGCCCTGGCCGGCACCAATCGTCTTAACCAAAGTGTCGAGCTTGGTATTCATCTGCTCCGTCGATTCAAGCGACTGAATCTGCGCGAGCTGGGCCGTCATGTCCTTCGAATCCGTGGGATTCAACGGATCTTGATTCTGCATCGACGCCACGAGCAGGCTGATAAAGCTGGCTCGGATTTCTTCAGGCGTTGAACCGAGGGTGTTTTTCGCCTGCGGATCCGGCTTTACGGTTGGATCATAAAGCGGAACCTGCTGGCCAGCGACGGTCGTCGTGGATGCCATAGTTTAGTTGACTTTGTTTGCGTTTGCGGGAGGAAGAGTAGACGACAAATTCAGGTACCCAGAATGTCCAGGCTACGCTGCAAAAGCTCGCGGGCTGAATTCATCGCCTCGAGATTCATTTGGTAGCTGCGCGACGCCGAGATCATGTTGACCATCTCTTCCACGGGGTTTACGTTGGAATACGAAACAAATCCGCTCTCGTCTGCTTTCGGATGGCCGGGTTCGTACACCCTGCGAAGCGGCGCGTTGCTCTCGCTGACGGACATTACTTCGACCCCGTCGGCCCCCATGTTTTCCATCGGAACAGTACGGAAAACGGTGTTCTTGGCGCGATAGGCATTCCCGTAGGTATCGACCGTACTGTCCGCGTTAGCGAGGTTACTCGCGATCGTATTCAGCCGCAGGGACTGAGCATGCAAGGCAGTCGAAGCAACGTGGAGACTACTAATTAAGCTCATCTAATCCTCAACGACCGTCGGGCGTCATCGCATTGACGCGACTACGGAAGGCCCCCGCAAGAAAACGCATCTGGGCCTCGGTTTTGGTGACATTTTCGGCAAAGTGCGAGCGCTCGATATCCAAATCGACCGTGTTGCCGTCCATCGTCGGCTGGGCCGAGGTGCGAAACAGCTGCGTCGGCATGCCCGGCCGGTACGTGCTCGATGGCATATGGCCCGAACTCGTCAAGGTGAGCGGAACCCGAGAACCGTAGGCCTGACCTTCGAGTTGCTCGCGCAGAGCGGCCGCGAAATTCACGTCCTTCGCACGGAAGCCCGGGGTATCGGCGTTGGCGAGGTTCGAGCCAAGAATCTGCTGCCGATAAGTCCGCAAGCGCAACGCGGTTTCACCAAACACCAGCGGATCGTAATCAGGGACCGGATTCAAATTCGTCTCTAAACTAAAAAGTCCGCGTTACGTAAAGCAGGTTCCGTTCCAACGCAAACCAACCCCGAAGAAATGCCGACATACATCATTCCCTTGCTGTGCCCAAACCGCCGCTCAATCAGTTTGACGCCTTGATTAAGCGGCCATTGAGCGGCTGAACGGGGCGGGCATTGGTACCAATCAGCTTGCGAAACAAGGCGATTTGGTCCGGCGAGGCCGTCACGACTTGCCTGAGTACCGTCCACACCACGCCTTCCGTACACGGTGGCGTCGTCAGCGAACCAATGAACTGCGCGTATTTCGTCCGATCGACTGGCAGGAGCGAAATCGGGTTAAACGTCGCACCTTCGCTGCTTTGTACCCGATCACCGGAATCGAGCGGCATATTGTCCCAGAGGCGCTGCAACTCGGGATTACTTG
>RGVZ01000456.1 GCA_010029825.1 bacterium
TTGCCTCCGCATCCAGTGGCCGGGCGAGACACAGAAGATTCGCTACGCGCTGCCCACCCGCACCGGCGTGCCGCCGGCCAAGACGGAATTGCTCCGACTCGATCATCCCAAAGTGCGCGGCATCCTCTCGCTCCTGCCCCGTTTCGTGCCCGGAATGCCCGTGCCCTCGCTCCGCTTCCCATCGCTGCCGGCCAACCTCAGCGGCGTCTGGTCGCTTTGGGAAGTCAGTATCATCACCCAAGACCGGCAGCGCCGCCGCATGGCTCCGTTGTTCGTACATGACGATGGCCGGGTGCTCGCGCCTACAGCCCGCTATCTATGGGAACAGCTGTGCCTGGAATCGTGGCACGTGGATGAAACCACCACCACCTCGTTGGACACGGACAAGTTCGCCGTCATGGAGACGACGGCTGAAGATCTGTGCCGTGATTTGTATTTGGAAATGCGCCAGCGCCATCTCCGCCAATTGCAGGTCGAGCAGGACAAAGCGGATTATAGTTTTCGCTCCCGACGTAAAATGCTGCAGGCCATTGGCTTGCCAGAAGTCCGCGATTATAGGATGCGCCAGCTCGCGCAAGAAGAAGCCCAGAGTGCGGAAGAACTGCGGCGGCAAGGCCAGGTCTTACCGAAACTGACACCCTTGCTCATTCTTAGGATTTCCTGACTATGTCTGAGTGGCGAGAATACATTGTCGGTCGCTGTCTGCCTGGAGTAGCCCGGGTCACTGCCGTGTCCGATCCGGACGGGCTGCTCCGCGATCCGCCAAGGGCTTCGCCATCCTTCAGTTTGAGGATCCTGTGTTATTCCGTTTCGATTACGAAAGCCGTTTTCGCATTAAATGGGACGCGGGCGAAAAGTCCGAGCTGGTGGTCGTATTTAAGCCCGGTGAATACGAGTTCGACACACTGCCCGCCGACGTACTGGCCAACGCGCATCGACATTCATTTACGCTAAAGGATATCTTTCCAAGATTGTCATATACCGTTGTTTCTCAATTAGAAACGATTTATTTTGATTCGCTTTATCGTGCCCAGCAGCATTTTGCCACTGCTCCAATGGATGAAAGGCAAACACTTGGTTTCGTATTGCGCCATGTCTTCCAGATCGAACCGGCAGTGATCAAGAGCCTGCCCGACCTGCTCAAAATGCTCTGTGAACGGCACTACCGGAAACTGAGTATTCCAGCGCTTTTGGACGAATATCTTATAGCGGCGTTGCGGCAGAACCCTGATTTCCAAAAGTGGCCGCTTGATATTATCGTCCCGAACGGCGCTGCCTTTTGGGAATTTCTGAATGAACGCTGGCCCTTCTTCATCCGCGCATCGCGGGGTGGCACGATGACGACTCAGGAAAAACCGACGCAGTTGAAATACCCCGGCCCGGAAGACCTGCCCTTCGGCCACGATGCCGTTCGCGTCCACATCGACAACCTCTTTGAAGACGGCCTACTCACGCCGGTGGAATGGGAATGGAATCAGGCGTTGGATCAAAAATGGACTCGCGTCGGCCTACTCGGCAACAAGGTTGAGAACACGGAGTTGCGTTTTGAAGAGTTGGGCAAAAACATCGACCGGGTTTTGCCCAGCAAAAGCTCTGCTCCCCAAGACTGGCTCAAGTTCGCCAGCCGCTACGCTCAGGCCCGGATGCTTTGGACGCAAATCACCCCGGCAAAACGGGCGCAGTTTCAGGCGTCATTTGAACAGCTTTGCGTTCACGCCAACCAACAGTTCTACGATTGGCTCATTACTAACTACGGCGGTATCTTCAATTACCCGGCTAGCAGTCCGTTGATGGTCCATCACATTCCCGGTTATATCTCCCACCAGTTAAAAGGTAAGCAGTGCCAGCGGGCTGCGTTCATCCTTATGGACGGTCTCGCCATCGACCAGTGGCTGATTCTAAAGGATACAGTGAAAAAACAGGGCTTGAGCGTGCCGATTGAAGAATGTGCAGTATTTGCATGGTTGCCTAGTATTACCCCTATTTCAAGACAATCGGCCTATTCCGGTAAAGTTCCTCGCTATTTGGCCAATACTTTACATCGCACCGACCAAGATGAAGCGGGATGGC
>RGVZ01000457.1 GCA_010029825.1 bacterium
CCACACCGGAAGTGGCTGTAGCGCCGACTCGATAGCCGGCGCTACAGCCACTTCCGGTGTGGCGAGCGTCGGCTGCTGCAGCACGCTCTGAGGAGCAGCGTCACCCGCGAAGGCAAGGGTCGAAACGAAAGAAAGAACAACAACTGCAAAACAAGACTTCATTTTGAAGTACCTCTAAGCTACCAAACGGGTGAGGTCACACGCGTGACCCCAACCTGTTCGGCCATACGTGTGTGTACAGCCAAACAGGATTTTATTGCAACCCCAATTTCAACCGTGAAGATGGGGTGTTTTGTGTGTTTGCGCAATGCGTTTAAAACGCGTCTGCGGTCAATTCAAACGCAAGGCGTTGTAGTGCGCGATTTTCGGACGGGCGACGAGCGAGCCACAAGAAGAACCAGTCATTAAATGCGAGGCGTTCTTCTTTGGTTGGTTTACGTTTATCTTCGTCGTCAAACCAAAGGCTTGTGCAGTTTGCCGCAACAACATCAGCCGACGCCGGCGAACCGGGCGAGCCTTCCATGTTGCGGTCATACATGACTGCAGACGTCTCGGGCGTTATTTCAATCGTTACGTCAAACTCCATGACGCCGGGTTTTCCGCTCGGGTTGTCCCCGTTTTCGTCATCTACTCCCCAGCGGACTACCGGAGTTGTTACTGTACGACGCATACGTTGTAGTACCACATTTTGTCGTTTAACCACTTGGCTTCTGCCACAAGGGCGTCAGCTCGCGATTTAAAGCCTTTGAACAGCGGACCACCAACCGGCGCCATATCGGCTAACCATTCGCCGGGCGTGTCTGGGTCTGGCTCGACATGGCTGGCCCTTTTGATATCCAGCTGCCCGAGTTCACCCAGCGGAATCTTTTCATCGTACAGGCACTGCGCTGTGCCATTTGGTCGAACGTAAAGATTCATTTGCGGTCTCCCGACATGGTCATCAGGCGCCGGGTCGGAATCAGTTCGTCCATGTTAACAGGTCGCACAGTCGGCACGACGTGATTGAGCGCTCGACCACGCTGACTGGCTGGCACGTTGTACGCCATGAACTGATCAATCCGACTGATCGTGACACCCGGAAACAACGCGTCCGTTTCCGTCTCCAATCGTTCGTATTGTCCGTTCGCGTGGTTGGGGCGAAAGCTGATGCTTCCGCCCGCAATTACGGTGCGGCCTTTGATCGTCAATAAACCGCTCAGCATTTCGACGCCGGAAACAACGGCAAAGTCCAGCACTTTTAATTTGTTGTGCCCGAACATCGTTGCTTCTTCTGACGAGAAATACATCGACTGTTGCGCCAGCTTGCTGGAGATGACATTGGCCCGGCCGCCGATCGTCACGAAACCGTGCATGGTCGAGCAGGCGACTTTTGCGTCGCCGGTGATGGTTACAGCGCCCTCCAGCGACGACATAAACACCATAGCGTATCCGCTGACGTGCGCTTGGCTGCGCAGCGTGCAATTGTGCACGTGCGCCTCCTGCCGAATGTGGCTAGTCTCGTACATAGTCGTCGAGCCGCTGACCCTACCGCCATACACGCGCGACTCATGCAGGATGCGGCAGTCGTCAAATATCGCCGCTTTTCCGGCAACCAGCGCGTCATCGCCTACGATAACGCGGTCACGGATGTATGCGTTGCCGCAAACTTGCGCTCGCCTATTGAGCGCGACTTTTCCCTCGATTACAGCGTTGTGGTACACCTGCGCCATTTTGTTTACAAACACAGTGTCCGCCACTTTGGCCGTATCTGCTACCCAGCCGTTACCGTTGACGTGCCGATGAGCAAATACACGGCCGCGGCCGTCTTTGAAATCATGCTTTGATGCCCGCCTCCTCCGAACCGCTTTGACGGGCAAGTCGGCGGCCGGCTCGTCCAAAACGCCAGCCGCCGTGGCTTCTACTAACGTTGCGTTCAACGTCATGCTTACTCCATTCGCAGTACGCGTCGGCGCGGTGCGTTTGTGATCATGCTGTCAAGCGCGGTCTTGACCTCAACCATCTGCTGGCTGAGCGTCTGCCGCAGTTCATTGCTTTTGCGCAACTCACCAACGTCTACGCCGGACACCAGAT
>RGVZ01000458.1 GCA_010029825.1 bacterium
AGGCACTCTCCACGTGGGTCTACTCTCCCTCCACCATTTCAGTGATTCAGCCGTCCTCGGGAACGACCCTGACCTGGTCCAACACCCCCGTGACCGTCAGCACCAGCACGAGCGGCACGGCCACGACGCCCTCGCTGACCATGACCACGGGAAGCATTCTCACCAACCAGACCCTGATCGACACTGCCATTTCGACGTATGAGCCCCTCTTGCAGCAACAGGCCAACCTGATCCTCAACACGGCCGACGCCTTTACCGTCACTGTTTCGGGCGGGACAACGGCCACGGTGCCCGCGACCACGCTGACCTTCACCATCGAGGCGCTGGACCCCACACGCTGCAACAGCTCCGCGGCTGGCAACGTGACGAGCGTGAGCGCACTGACCTACTTTGACGGCACGGCGTTTTCGACCGCCAACTACGCCGGCACGACGTCGGGCACCATCGCGGCTGCTCCCGTCTACGTTGCTGCGCAGTTCACGGTCAATAACAATGCCTATTCGATCATCATCCCTATCACCGCTGCCAACGTCAAGGCCACGCCGCTGGCTGGTGACCTGTACAACCTCAGCATCAGCGTACCGCAGACGGCAGAGACCATTACCGGCGCAGGCACCTTTACCGGCACGGTCTCGGCGGCTGCGCAGACGGTGACCACCCTCTTTTCCCTGTACCTGTAAAGAAACGGCCATACGATTGTTCATAAGACATGCCTTAGGACGCCTGATGACACGTGACGTTCTCGTTCACAATCCGCATCCGAATATCCGAATGCTCGAGACGCGAAAGAGAACCAAAGATGTCAACACACGCTATGACAACGGTCGGAAGCGCCGCACACTTCCCGTCACGGCCTCGATCATGTTCTCGTGCTGAATCCGCATCCACTGCTCGCGGTCCGTCCACGGCGTCGCCAGCCACTCGTCGAGGCAAGAAGGCGAGTCAAATACCGTGTCCAATTTCTCCTCTAGTCGCGGGTATTGCAGCATCAGCGACGCGATGCTGTGCGCAATGAGCCGATGGCTCTGCGCGGGACAGTAGAGGCCGCGCCCCGCGTGGCGCACACAGCCCATGTGCTGCTCCCACCCCGGCGTTGCGAGCACGTCGTCGCGAACGGCAAAGCGGTAGTCGCGGCGCCACTGATTGACCGTCACATCCGCCATCCACAGATTGTGCAGGTCGTTGTTGACGGAGAGGTTCAGAGACTTGAGGCGCGACTTGGGAATCACGTGCTCAATGGTGCGCCGCTGCGGCGAAACAAAGTGGTGCGTGTAAACGTCCCACGGCTGATAGAAGCGCACCAACTGGTGCACGCTCGTCTTGCCAATCATCGATCTTCAGGAAACGAGTGTTTCACGTCGCTCATTCACTTTTGCGATATGTATGTATGCATCGTTCATCAAAAATGATTGTCGAGCGTCGCTGAGCCAAGGTGTAGAGACCGCATTCATTCATTTCCTCTTGTCCTCCCTGCGTCATGGCATCGCTGCGTCGTTGACCAAAATTGATTATCATGAACGCATGCACCCCATCTCATGAATGAATGATAATCTCGATGAATGACCGCGCACGCACTCACCTCATCGTTTTCGCCTTTCTTTGCATACAGATACTTTGACAACCTTGAAAAACACCATGGGCAACCATGCAAGCGGCATGACGACGCGTATGGACCCTTTTCAAGAACTTACACGAACGTTTTGCATCGAGCAGTGTCCCCTGGGCAAGAAGTGTAAGGGACCGTTGGAATCCACTGGTTCGGACGGCAACCGGCCCCACGAACTCTTTGTCGGCGACGTGCAGGGCGGCAAGTCCAAACTCATGGCCCTCAAGGCCATCTCCCTCGCCATTCTCGATCGTCAAGACGTCGTCATCGTCTGCCGCAACTGCAGCAACGACCCCGACCAACTCGAGCGCTCCACCTTTGATGATCTCCGCCAAGGCTTTAACGTGTTTGCACGGGAGCAGGGCATGCATACCAAGTTGAGAGATCAGTATCGCTGGCCGCGCATTCTGCGGACGGAGGACAAGGCGGAGATGGCATCGTTGGCGGAAGACGAGGGACGTGTT
>RGVZ01000459.1 GCA_010029825.1 bacterium
ATCCCAGGATCTGCGCCCAGCAACTTGCCGCTGATGAATGCGCGGATCAGACCGTCGAAGCGGATCATGTCGCGCTCGGGCTGATCCAAAAAATACCACCACTGCTCGTTTCCAGGGGAGGTCTCGATCTTCCATGTGGGCTGCATCTCCTCCACGAACGCGCGGTCCACCTTGGTTCCAACGTCGTCCACCATCAAGGCCAGCCCACAACCGAATGTCTCAGTGCGGCGGCGGTAGGTGTTGTCGGCGGCACGCTTGAATCCAGAGACGGTCACGTAGGCGTTGTCCAGCTCGCGGAATGGGAATTCAGATCCAGAGCGCCAAGGCTTAGGCTTCCAAGCCGCGGGGCCAGCCTCGTAAGGGTCTCCAGGGAAGCCGCAGAGGATCAACCGCTCGTCTCGGTCCAGACCTTCGCTGAGTTCAGCCAAGAACGCTTCTGCTTCCGACATATGTTTTCCTTTCTACGTTGTTCGAGTTAGCTATTCTCGGGTATCTTGGGCTAGAAAGGCAAGCCGCAGGTGGGCCGGTTAACTACTCAGGTTGCAGACAAAGTACGCGTCCATTGTTGCATTGCCCTTTCGACCTTGGGGCAGACCCCCAACGCAGACGCTACACCGGAAGGTCGCGCTGCGAGAGTTGATTATGTCGTGGAATGGCGCTCGGAGAACGTCTTCATCCACTCCGAGAGCAAGTTGCGTGCCTCTTGGCGGCTGACCCCGAACGCTTCTTGGATGTGAGGGCCAGCGCCGTACATATTGATGCCGCCCCAATCCCGCATGCCGTCCAGAAACTCGAACACCTCTTCCTTAGTGAAGCTGCTCATTTTCTTCTCCTTGGCTATTGATGCAACGGAACACATCCGCTTCGATGGCCATCACGACGGCCAGCCCAACTGCGTCCAGCAAATTCTTGGCGTAGGCTTCTCCGCGGTGCTTGTCCAGAAGCGGCGATGCGGTGCCGACGTGGTAAATGCCGTCGTCCAGAACCGTGATGATTATTTCGTTGACGGTCATCATGGTCTTGTCTTCAGAGAGGCCGACCACAGCCATGGCCATGACGGGGGAATAGGCCTCCACGATGCTGACGGTGGTGGCGAGTTGTTTTTCGTTGAACAGCCTCATGACTTCATCTCCAGATCTGCTGCGTGGGCTTCGGCGGTCCAGCGGTCGCTGAACAGTTGTGAGTTGCGGATGAACGTACCGTCGGCGTGCCGCAGGGTCACGAAGAATCCGGCGTGAACCTCGGTGAGCACCGGCTCGATGCTGACGGCGACCTTGATGGGGTGCACCGTGAAACTGGCTGGGGCGTCCGGCGAGATGCGCGGATTGGTGCCGCTGCGGATCAGCTGTAGCAGTTGGTTGCGGTCCACAGGCCCGATGACGGCTTCGCTAGGGTGCAGGGTGAGTTGGTAGTACCACATGGGTCAGTTCCTTTCTGAAGAAGCCAACGCCTCAACGAGGCGTGGGTGGTTGGCGAGGTTTGGGTTGGCGTTGCGGAAACCTTCCAGCAAGCCGCGGGCGGCTTGGAGCCGACCCTCGGACATGAAGTACTGAAATTGGTTCAGGGCGATGGCGACGTTGATCTCGTCGCGGAATGACTTGTCTAGCGTTAGCATGGTCAGGCTCCCATAGAGTGTGCGTAAGAATAGTCGTTGCATCGGTCCACAAACGCCACCGGATCGTTGCGGATAGCATCCCAAGTTTCGGCGGGCAGATGCCGGACGCGTGCTTCGAGCGATCCGGCAGTCAGCTCGGCGTGTCGCCGTTCGATGCGTTGGTAGTTGCCTGTGGATGCGACGAACTCCGCAGCCCACTCGTAGTAATCGGCAGGGTCAACGAATTGTCCAATGGTCATGGCTTGGTTCCTTGGTCGGTTGGTGGCGGGTCAACCGCGAGGCGGCTGAGCCGCCCCACGGTCGCCCAGCATTAGGCTGCGGTTAGGAAACCGACGGTCAGGATGAACTTGTAAGAGCCGTCGTTGGCTGCGAACTCTTTGGTGCCCGCTTGCTTCAGCTGGCCGCGGAAGCGGATGTGCTGGCCGAGCGGCAGCTCCAGAACCTCGAACGCTTCC
>RGVZ01000460.1 GCA_010029825.1 bacterium
CGAAGTCTAGCGGGCCGCCTCGAGCGGGGCGGGGCCGATGGTCGCCAGCGTGAACTGCTCCATCCACCCCGGGCCCCAGTTCCGGCCGATGGCGTACGCCTTGTAGCGCTGTTCAATGTCTGCCCTTAGAACCGAGTCGACCAAGTGTTCGGCGTAGTATTGGTCTTGTTCTTGGGGCAGCAGCAACTTGGCCCAAACTTCCTGCTCGAACCGGATCAGCCAGGGGTTGAGGGTCTCCGTGAGAAACGCAAGGTTTTCCTGCTCCAGCGTGGCGTAGGTCTTGCCCCCGGAATCCCGCAGCTTGCTGGTCGGGATATTGAACCATCTCGCCACTTCGCTGATCTGAAAACTTCTTGTTTGCAGGAACTGGGCATCCTCGGGAGGTATCCCAATCGATTGCCACTGAAGCCCGTTTTCAAGGATTGCCACGCGGTGGGCATTGCTTAGGCCCGAGTGCATGGCGGTGAAGTCGCGCCGCAAACGCGCCACGGCATCATCAGACAGATGACTGGGGGTGGTCAGGACTCCGGAGGGCTTGGCGCCACTACCAAACAGCTTGGCCCCGAAACGCTCCGCGGCCATCGCCAGACCCAACGACTCCCGCGCCATGCGGATCATCGAATAGGCTTGGATGCCGTCGCCACCAAGACCACCGAAATAAAAGACCTGATCCGCTTCCAGTTCCTGCTCGCCCAAGGTTGGGTGCTGGTAAATGTAATACGGTGCCCCGTCAGGTCGCTGACCGCAACTCATCCAGTCAGGACGCAGCAACCACAACGCCACCGCCCGACCCGTCAGGTCCCGCTCGATCTCGGCATAGCCCGCACCCCACAGAAGGGCGTTTGCCGTCAGGACTTCGCGGAAGGTAAAGGACGAAAGATAGCGGTTCGGTCGGTTTTTCAAAAGATTGTACAGCGGGTGATCAGACGCCCGAACGCGTCCTTCACCAGATCGCCGATACAGGACCAACGGCAATGACGCCACACCCTCGGAGATCACCCTGGTGGCCGCCCAAACCGCGGACGATTGCAGCGCGGTATCCTCGGTGACGATGACGCCAGCTTCCGACTCGCTACCGCCAAAGAATGACGACAGGGCCGGATCACGGAAGGACCACGCCTTCCGCTGTTCGCCACGCCACCAGCCGCGGATGTTGTCCAGTAAACCCATCTAGGCACTCCTGATACTCGAAAGTATCAGGAACACCACACGATCACGGGCGCCACGCAGAAATGCCCCACTGGTGGTAGACCGCACCCAGCCGATCAACCTCGCGCCATTGGCGCATCCAACGGAATTGAGTTGTCACCGTTGGGCCGTCGCTGGGGCATTGGTAGGAAATCTGGGACTGCTGCGCGCTGCCGACAACGACATAGTGCCCAATGTCCAGCGGCGTGATCAGGCAGATGATCGGCCGACCGCTGGCCGACAGGTTGATCAGGTCAGTCCATGCCATGGACCCCGAAAGAACCCGCAATCCGACACCACGGAGCCAAGTTTCAATCGCCCGCGGATCGGTGCCGTCCACCGGATCACACGGCAGGCTGAGATACTGTTCAAGGCTGATCCGCCGACCAAGGGCGCGCATGAGGACACGAACCGCGGTGGGCCCGCAGTCGTGATCCGCTTGCTGCCGGATGTCGGGGAGGTCGATCATGAAAAGGCTAATTCCAACTGTTGAAAAGGCGCCTTAGCGCGTAAGACCTGATAAGGCTTACCACCGTAAAGATCACGCCCAGAGCAGCATTCTGGCCGGGTGTCGCCATTATTCCTAACAGGGGAAAGGCTATGGCTTGTGTTGCCATTGCCACCAAGTAACCCGCCATCACATTGGCCACCGATTCCAACAGACTGCCTTTTCTGGATTGCATGGGCCACCCGCGCCTTAGCTATTTCCACATACTCCGCCTCTCGCTCAATTCCAAGAAAGCGGAAACCCTCAAGGATGGACGCCTTGCCGGTAGAACCGGAACCGGTGAATGGGTCGAGGACTAGGCCGCCGGGCGGTGTGATAAGACGAACAAGATACCGCATGAGGTCTGTTGGCTTGACCGTGGGGTGTTTATTTC
>RGVZ01000047.1 GCA_010029825.1 bacterium
CGGGGTTTGCTGTGTTGAGAGTGACCGGGCTGCCGGATTTCGATCCGACGGAACCGATCGTCGGTGCCGCTGGTGGCGTGGTGTCTACGGGGGCCACGGAAACGGTTGGACTTGGAGTCGGCGAAGGTGTCGGCGAAGGTGTCGCGATGGCCGCGTATGTATAGGTCCGGCTTGTCACGGTCGACGCGTTGCCAGAAGTGTCACATGCGATCACGCGCAGGACGCGACTCGCGCCGGTCGTGATCGCAACAGTCGTGATCGCAACAGTCGCCGGGTTCTGCGTCAAGGTCAGGACACTTGCCGAAGTTGTGGAGCACGAGAGAACACTGACCGAGTCCATGGCATAACGGAACTTGCTGAAGTCCGAGGCGCTGGAGCCGAGCGTCGCGTTGAATTGGCTTGAGAACGACTGGTTGGAAGGGGTCACCGTTGGTGCCCCGGGAGGAGTTGTGTCGGCGGGCGACGAGGTTCCGCCGCCTGAAGTTGCACCTGGGCCAACGGTAATCACGCCGCTGGATGAAGCCGCGGTTGTGACGTTTCCAGCCAAGTCCGCGGCAGCCGACGCCGCGACATTGATACCGATCGTCCCCGATCCACGGAACCTCGTCAATGTGACCGTGCGCGTTGTCAGATCGGTTCCTGAAATGGCGATCCCATCGGCGCCGGCGGTTCCTGTCAACGCGCGGCTGATAAATGACGGCGTCAGGTTGATCCGTGACGCACCAGTAAAGGTCAGCGTAAAGCTGATCGAAGAGGTTGCCGTGGCCTGTGATGCGGAAGGCGAGCTGATCGAGATGGTCGGGGGCGTTGTATCAACCGTGAAAGAAGCGCTCGTGACTGCCGGGGAGGGTTGCCGGCCAGGTCGACCGCGACGCCGGCAGGAATGCGAATGGCGACCGTGCCGTCACCGCCAAGGGATGTGAGAGTCACCGTCCGTGACGACAGCCCCGTTCCGGTCACGGTCGCGATGGCGGTGGCCGTGCCGGTGGAGTCGAGGGCTACATCCTGACCAGTCAGATTCACAGTCGAGGCGCCGGAGAAACTCACACGGAACGTCACGGATGACGAGGCCCGTGCGTTGAGAATTGATGGGGGGGCGACTGTAACAACTGGATCTGTCGTGTCGACATTCACAGGGACGATCGTCGTTACCGCGGGCGTAAGGTTACCCGCGACATCCGATCCAGTGCCAGCCTTTATGGCGAGTCCGATTCTTCCATTTCCGGTGAATCGCGACAGGGTGATTGTCCTTGACGCGGTGCCCGAGCCGGAAACCTCGACGGCGGCCGTCGCGGTTCCTGATGGCTTCAGTGAAATGTCGGACGTCGCAAGGGTTATATTGTCCGTGCCAAAATAGCTCACTGTGTACGTTACGGTTGAATCGGATTTCGCGTTGGCAAGCGACGGGCTGGATACCGTGATCACGGGAACGAGGGTGTCCACCGTGAACGTGCCGCTTGGCGAGGCCGGGGCATCGGCAAGGTTGCCGGCCAGGTCACGGGCTGTTCCGGGGGCGATCGAAATGCCAAAATCACCGTTACCCTTGAAGCCAGAGAGTGTCACCGTGCGGGTCGTTGTCCCCGAACCGGATACGGAAACATTTGCAGACGCCCCTTGAGGCTTCGTGACGGTTACGTTCGATGGTTGCAGGGTAATTTGAGAGGCGCCCGAGTAAGTGACGGTGTAGGTGACGGAAGAGGAAGACTTCGCGTTCGCGGTGGATGGGCTGCTGACGCTGATTCCTGGCGGAGTATTGTCGACGACCAGGGTGGGAAGGATAGACGCGACTGGTTGGAGCGCGCTGGTATCCGCGCTATTGCCTGCGGCGTCTGTTGCCGTATCCGCCGCGAGAGCGAGGGTCAACGTGCCGTTGCCCGTGAATGACGACAAGGTGATGGTGCGGGTTGACGGGCCAGTGACGGCGACCGAGACAGATGCAGCCGCGTTTCCTGTTGGCGTCAGGGTGACTTTTGATTTCGTCGCATCCGAGAGAGACACGTTGGCGGCACCAGCATAAGTCACCGCGTAGGAAACAGAGGACGCGGAACGCACGTTGACCACGGTTGGCGGCTTGATCGTGAACGTCGGAGGAACCGTATCAACGGTTATTTTACCGGTGGCTATGGCTGCTGACGCGAGAGCCGTTCCCATTTTGGCGGAACCCGAGGCGATCTTGATCCCGAGCGTGCCGTTGCCGCTGAAGCCGGAGAGGGTTACGGTGCGGGTGGCACTCCCGTTGGTGATCCCTGAACCTGATACCGCGATGCTGGAGGCGGTCGGGCCGCCTGCAGTGAGACTTCTGTCCAGGGTAACGTCAGAATTTTTAAGGGTGACAGTGTCCACACCCGAGTAGGTCACAGTGTATGTCACTGTGTCGGAGGCTTTGACCACGCCTTTCGACGGAGCTCCGATGGTGATCTTCGGCGCGGTCTGGGCGAAACCCGTTTTGGGGTAGACAAGTCCCAAGGCTGCCAGTGCCAGGGCAGCAACGAAGCCGCATACGGTGAAATTTTGGCGCCAAACTCTCATACCAAAGAGATCGGTCATGTGCCGGGGGACTTGAGAGAGAAGTCGATTTACGAAAGAGGCTTAAAAAACGAGCAAATACGGGGACGTGGCGTGGGACTGTCGATCTCACTGACAGGGCTGTAACCGGAAGGTCATCGAGACGGTTCCCCAGCGGTGGGAGACGTGGATCACTTTGAAGGCAATCTGCCCCTGGGCGTTTATAAAGCCTTTTCTTTTCATGTCCTCGATGCGGATGGCGTTGGCCGCGATGAGCGGGATGCCAAGGCTGGCGACGTCACGCAGGGTTTTGCGCTGATTGCCGGGCAGATTGACGCTGCGGCCCTCGAAGTAATAGGTGGTGCTGGCTTTGCTGTCGAGGGAACCCTCGGCATAATTCGGATTTTTGTAGTCGTAGACGAGGATCGCGTGAGCCGGGACATGGATCGCACGGTCGCGGGAACAGTCGCCACATTGCAGTACCTGGGCCGTCTGGACATCTTCCTTGACTAGCATGGCGATGTCATCGAGGACGAAGTCGGCGATTGGCAGAAGGTCTCCGCCGATTTCGTTCCGGTCGATGCGCGCGACGGCGGAGACGGCCACGTCCGCGGTGGGAGTGGCGCCGAATTGACCGCTGGCCGAACTGTCGACGTGCGGTGCCACGCTGAGGTTCAGCACTCGGGTGGATCCGCCGCGCACACAGGCCCGGCCGCCTTCCGAGACGGTCAAAGAAGGATTTTGCGGAGATCCAGACGGCAAGGGCTGCCCGGAAGGCAGAACGTTGCTTGAGGTAGTTTCTTTTTTCTTCGTGCCAACTTTGCTGCCGCCCGAAAAACTCGATTCACCGCATCCGGTCACTTGAGACAACACGGCCAGGCCGGCAAGAGCCAGGGCAAGACGGTCCCGGAAATGTGCCACACGAAAAATCATGGCTAAAGTTACGGAACATCCAGCCATGATCTTTAGAGAAAAGGCACCCGCCAATTATTTGGCTGTAATTACAGTAACCTGCATCGGTGGCAGCGGCTTTTTCGGATCGGGAAACGCGACGTGCGAGCACAGTGAACCCAGGACGTTTTCACCGGCGCGACGAAGCTCGGCGACGGTCGATTCGCGGGCGGCCTCGCAGGTCGTGAGATCGGCATGACGGGTCGCGAAGCGGGTCACAGTAAAATCATCTTCCGCGAGGTAACTCGGTGACCACCAGAGAGATCCGATCATCCGCGCGCCGTTGGTGGCGTCCATGCAGAAAAACTGGTTTTCAACCGGGCCCTTCCCGGCCCAGTGGCTGGTCAGATTCTCGGCCATCTCGTCGCAGCCAACCTGCGGGTTGACGTAACCATAATTCGCCGAGTGAAGGTGAAGTTCCTCGTTGCTGTAATAGGTCGCCGTCAGTTCGAGCGACGAGAAGCCCTGTCCGACTCCGGTCCAGAGCATGTCGAGTCCTGCCAGTCGGCCCAGGTCAAAAGCGGCGGCGCTGACCGCGGCCGGGTCCACGGGAAGGTTGTCGACGTGCGTGCCGACGCTGTATTTGCGCCCCGTGATCTGGTTGCCCGTGTTGATGGCGTAAATCGCCGGGCGGAATTTGCGCGACGCGATCGTCTTCGTATCGATGTGGCAATAAGAGGCGAATGGCTGGAGTCCTGTATGCTTCACGAACAGGGGTATTTCCCGGGCAAGAATTTCCGCGCACTCCCCGGACGTCGCGTAGCCAATCGCGTACAAGTCAAACATGGCCGCGTTTGGATTGAATGTGTTCACTTTGGCTGGTGCCGAGTATTTGATGAACGCGGTTGGGTCGCTGATTTGATTGTAGCCGCAGGTGACCTCGATGATCGTCACGCCAGATTGTTGGGCAAACGCCTGCCCGATCCGGGATGCCTCTTGCGGACAGGTCGGGTCGTTCTCTGCCAGGACCGGGGCCGAGATGGCGAGTTCATGGACGGCCGGGTAAGCGGTGCCGGACAGGCAAAGGAAAGACGCGGCGGCAGCGAAGGTCCAGACGAGACGGGAAACGGATCGACCGGTGAAAACCATGGTTTGACTCCCTTGATATCGAACAACGTGCCTGATGGCCTGAAGGCTCCACGCAAAGCAGAGGCTACACGGTCGATAAAAAGACTGTCAAAAAGATATTTTTTGGGGTGATATAAAGTCATGATCGCATTTGATATTCCCCATTTTTACTTGAACAGCGGCTGGCGCGGAGTCAGGAGGCCGAAGTGAATCCGCAATCTTCCCGCCAAAGCGCCACGTATTCAGAGACCACCGACGACATCCAGATCACGGTGACGCCGGTTTTTGTGCCGGAACAGTCAAACCCGGCAGCCGGGCAGTTCCTGTTCGCCTACCATGTCGAGATCCGCAACGGCGGTTCCGAAAGGGTGCGGCTCATCAGCCGCCACTGGATCATCACCGATGGAAACCAGGAAGTTCACGAAGTGAAAGGCGAGGGCGTCGTCGGCAAACAACCGGTCCTGGATCCCGGACAGGCCTTCACATACACAAGCGCGTGTCCCCTGACGACCCCGACCGGCAACATGCGCGGGACGTATTTGATGTCGACCGGCTCGGGCCGGAAATTCAACGTCAGGATCCCGCTGTTTTTCCTGCGTCACATGGATTCATTGCAGTGACAACGAGGCGGACTCCGGACATCCGGCTTGCGCGCGCGGCCTCGCCAAGAAGTCTCGCGGCCTTGTTCGTCATTTTCGCTCTCGTTCAAGTCGCGACGGTTCTTGTTGTATCCCGTTGGAACGGCATTCCCCCGGCGAAATTCCTCGGCGTTTGGGATGCCGGTTGGTACCTGCGGATCGCCGAGTCTGGTTACTCTGGTCCCGCGTGGGCATTTTTTCCGGCATTTCCTTGGCTGATGCGCGTCACCTCGGCGGAAACCGGGTTTTCGCCGCTGGTTGCGGGAACATTGCTTTCCTCGCTTTTCCTCGTTGCCGCCGCGTTTTTATATCTGCGTCACGTCGCGGACGACGCCCGGGGATTTCCCCGCGGAACGAATCTAGGCTGGTTGCTGTTCCTGTTCTCGCCGGCGTCATGGGTTTTTTTGCACCCGCACACGGAATCCCTTTATTTGCTGCTTCTGGTCGCGACCCTGGCCTGCTGGACGCGCCGTCGATGGTGGCTCGCCGCCATCGTGGCTGGATTTGCCGCCCTGACTAAAAATCAGGGCGTGCTGCTTGCCGTCGCGACTGGTTTTGCCGCGGCTGCCGACGCGTGGACATCCGCGGACAGGCAGGTCCGGATGGAACGGGCCGGTTTGCGTTTCCTTCTCGTCGGTCTGGTCAGCGGCGCGATCTATTCCATTTATCCGGTTTACCAGTACGCGGTTGCCGGGGATCCGTTTCTTTATCTGAGTTCGCAAATCCATTGGCGTCCCGAAATGACCCTGGCGTCCTGTTTCAAGACGCTATGGTTCGGAAACCCATGGCAGAACTTGCGTCCGGGGAGTTTGCTGCACCATGCCTTCTTTTTCGCGCTGATTTACGTTGTTTACAAGTACGCGCGGCAATACCCGCGCAACTGGATCTGGATCTATTTCGCCCTGCACGCTGCGATCATGCCGTCTTCCGGCGAGCTGGTGTCGGACCTGCGCTACGCCTCGGTCCTGATTGTGCTTTGGCTGTTTGCCGGGGACAATTTATCAGGAACCAGGGCGACGCCATTTGTCGCGTGCGCCGCTGTGATGTTGCATGTGGCTTTCCTTTACAGTGCTGTCATGGGTCGCTGGGCTTATTGAGTGGCCCGCGAACTCAGCGCAAAAAATCATCGCAAAAAATCAGCCAGCAATCGTGCCGTTCGTTCCGGGTACTCGTATTGCGGAGAGTGGCCGGCATCTTCCCAGATCTCCATGCGTGAACTCTTGATTTTCTCGTGCCAGGTCGGCGCGTGAACCGGGCTGATGATCCGGTCATGGCGGCCCCAGAGAATCAATGTAGGAGCCACGATCGCGCCAATCCGGTCATTCAGGATGTAGTCCCTGTCACCGCGGATCTCGCCGCGGATCCTGTTCAACCACGCGAAACGCCTGTTTGCCCTTTTGATGAAGTCTTGCCGGAATGGCCCTGGAATCCACGGCCTCTTGAAAAACAACTTGTCCATGTAGGCGTCAAAGTCGGCGTCGCTCGCGATCGGCGCTGTCGCGTCTGCGTACGGATTCGGGTCATCGACGCGCAGTCCAGCCGGATTCAGCACGGCCAGCTTTTCCACCATTTCCGGATAGGTGAGGGTGAACGCCGCCGAAATATGCCCGCCCATGGAATTGCCCACGAGCGAGACGCGGTGGATCCCCATGGCGTCCAGCAACGATTTCATCGCCGCGACCTGCGCGCTGATGCCGTGATGCACGCCCGGGTCCTCGGGCGTGTCGCCGAATCCCGGGACGTCCACCAGGATCAACCGGAAATCAGGACTCAGAAACCGCGCGGCCTGGCCGAACGAGATGCGGCTGTCGCCAAAGCCATGGATCATCAGGACCGGCGTCGTCTCCATCTTGCCGCCCGTATAAATCCGGAATGTCTGTTCAGGGGTTGCGACGACTTCCTCATGCAGGCCGGAGCGCAGCACGTAGATCCGGTAGACTCCCGCGAGGGCCAGGTCAGGTCGCGCGTTCCAGAACCATGCCACGACAGCGGCCAGAAAAAAGAAAGCCACGGCGATCACATATTTGTACACGGGGCTCTCCTGACGACGGTCACAAACGGTCACAGATAATCTTGCAGCGCCTGGACCGACAGGAATTGATGGTTGCGGACAAGTTCTATGGCCTCAACCGCGGCCCGGGCGGCAGCCATGGTTGTGTAAGTCGGCACGCGCATTTCGTTGGCGACAAGGCGAATCGATTTCGAGTCCATGGCCGGCCGCCAGCCCTCAGGCGTGTTGATCACGAGGTCGATATGCTTGCCGCGCAGGGCGTCAACAATATGCGGGGATCCTTCGCGGACTTTATTGATGCGCTGGACTTCGATGCCTGATTCCATCAGGAATTTTGCCGTGCCGTCCGTCGCGACCAGTTTGAATCGAAGGAGTCGCAGTTGCCGCGCGAGCGCGGGCAACTGGTCCTTGTCGCCGTTTTTGACGCTGAGGAACGCGGTCCCCCCACCCGGCAGGAAGATATTCGACGCGAACTGGCTCTTGGCGAATGCCCCGCCAAAACTCTTTTGCAGGCCCATCACCTCGCCCGTGGATTTCATTTCCGGGCCAAGGACCGTGTCGACTCCGGCGAACTTCGAGAACGGGAATACCGACGCCTTTACGGACACATAGCCTTGCGGCACGACTTCCTTGGCTCCTGTGGCGGCCAGGGTGCTGCCGGCCATGACGCGGCTGGCGACTTTTGCCCAGGGCACACCCGTGGCCTTGCTGACAAATGGCACGGTACGCGAGGCGCGCGGATTGACTTCCAGGATGTAGACCTCGCCCGATTTCGGCACCGCGAACTGTATGTTCATCAGCCCGACCACGCGCAACTCCCGCGCCAGCAGGATCGCCTGCCGGCGCATCTCTTGCACGACATCAGGATTCAACGTCTGCGGCGGCAGGCAACAGGAACTGTCGCCGGAGTGGATGCCGGCCGGCTCGATATGTTCCATGACCCCAGCGATCAGAACTTCGCGGCCATCACTGACGGTATCGACATCGACTTCGATCGCGTCCTCGAGGAAACGATCCAGAAGGACTGGCCGCTCATGCGAAACTTCAAAGCCCTCGCGCATGTAGGTCCGGACTTCTTCCTCGGAGTAGAGGACCCGCATCGCGCGTCCCCCCAGAACAAATGACGGCCGGATCATCAGGGGAAAGCCAATCGTCCGCGCGGCCTCGACGGCCTCTTCCGTCGAACGGGCCGTGGCGAATGGCGGCTGGGTCAATTTCAGATTGGCGATCAACCGCGAGAACCTCTCGCGGTCCTCGGCGACGTCGATGGAGTCAACGGAGGTGCCGATGATCGGCACGCCAAGACTCGCGAGTTCTCCCGAGATTTTCAGTGGTGTCTGTCCGCCAAGTTGCACGATGACCCCCTCGGGTTTTTCGTGCTCGACGATCGCCAGGACGGATTCCACCGTGAGCGGCTCAAAGTACAGCCGGTCGCTCGTGTCGTAATCGGTCGAAACAGTCTCCGGGTTGCAGTTGATCATGATGGTCTCGAAACCATCGGCCCGCAGCGCCATCGACGCATGGACGCAGCAGTAATCAAATTCGATTCCCTGGCCGATCCGGTTCGGACCCGCGCCGAGGATGACGATCTTGCGCCGGTCTGTCGGCCTCGATTCCGAAGCGGCATCGTATGTTGAGTACATGTACGGCGTGAACGCGGCGAATTCCCCGGCGCACGTGTCCACCGACTTGAACGAGGGCTTGATCCCCAGTTGGCCGCGGCGCGCGCGGACGTCGGCCTCGGATTTGCCCGTCAGGGCGGCGATACGCCTGTCGGTAAACCCTTGGCGCTTGAGTACCAGCAAATGATCCGCGTCCAGCCAGTCGAGGGATTCAGGGGACTCCGCCGCCAATTTCCTGAGGCATTCTTCCTCATCAACGATCTCTTTGATTTGTTCAAGGAACCACGGGTCGATCCGGCTTGCCTTGTGGACTTCGCGCACGGGAAAGCCAAGGCGCAGGGCTTCACCCGTCTGCCACAGCCTCTGCGGTGTCGGGCGCGCGCACGCCTCGAGGATCTCGGTGGTCCCCATGTCCTGGACGTGCCTCGTGCCATCAAATCCAGAGGAACCAAGTTCCATCGAGGCGATGGCCTTTTGCAAGGCCTCCTTGAATGTCCGGCCAAACGACAACACTTCGCCGACTGATTTCATCTGCGTGCCAAGCGTCGCGTCCGCGAGAGGGAACTTCTCGAAATTGAATCGCGGGATTTTCACGACGACATAATCAATCGACGGCTCGAAACATGCCGGAGTTTCCCTCGTGATGTCATTGCGGATTTCGTCCAGCGTGTATCCGACGGCGAGTTTTGCCGCGAACTTGGCGATCGGAAATCCCGTCGCTTTTGACGCCAGGGCGGAACTTCTCGACACGCGCGGGTTCATCTCGATCACGATGATCCGGCCAGTCTCCGGATGGATCGCGAACTGGACGTTCGAGCCGCCGGTGTCGACACCAATGCGCCGGATGATCTTGATCGCGGCGTCACGCAGGCGCTGGTATTCCTTGTCCGTCAGGGTCTGGATTGGCGCGACCGTGATGGAGTCACCCGTGTGAACGCCCATCGGGTCGAAATTCTCGATGCCGCAGACAATGACCACGTTGTCCTTGTGGTCGCGCATGACTTCGAGCTCGATCTCTTTCCACCCAATCAACGACTCTTCGATCAACACTTCGCGATTGGGACTGGCCGCCAGCGCGATGGCGACTTTCGGCAGCAGTTCTTCCGGGGCGCTCACGATCCCGCCGCCTGTACCCCCAAGGGTCCGCGACGGGCGCAGGATCATCGGATAACCGAGTTTCCGCGCGGCATCCTCCGCCCCCTCTATCGACGTGACGATCTCCGACCGGGCGGATTCCAGCCCGATCTCATCCATCGCTCTCCTGAACAGTTCGCGGTCCTCTGCCGTCTTGATCGCCTCGATGTTGGCTCCGATCAACTGACATCCGTAACGCTCAAAGACGCCCCTCTCGGCCAACTCGAGGGCGACGTTCAGCGCCGTCTGCCCGCCCATCGTCGGCAGCAGCGCGTCGGGACGCTCGACGCGGATGATTTCCTCGACGAAGTCCGCCGTGATCGGTTCGATGTAAGTCCGGTCGGCGAACCCGGGATCGGTCATGATGGTGGCCGGGTTCGAGTTGACGAGGATGACGCGGAAGCCTTCTTCCTTCAGGGCCTTGATGGCCTGCGTGCCCGAGTAGTCAAACTCGCACGCCTGGCCGATGACGATCGGACCGGAACCGATCAACAGGATGGACTTGATGTCGTTCCTTTTTGGCATGCCAAAACCGCCTCTCGTTAATTGGGGGCCGTCACCAGTCGATAAAACCGTTCAAACAAGTACCGCGAGTCGTGTGGTCCGGGGGATGCCTCGGGATGATGCTGCACAGAGAATGCCCGCAGGGACTCCGACTCGATTCCCTCGACCGTCAGGTCGTTCAGGTTGATGTGCGAGATGTCCGCGTGACTCCCGATGGACGTCTTGTCGACGGCGAACCCGTGATTTTGCACGGTGATTTCGACGCGCCCTGTCGCCACATCGCTCACCGGATGATTTCCCCCGCGGTGTCCGAATTTCAATTTGTATGTCTTGCCGCCCAGGGCCTGCGCCAGGATTTGATGGCCGAGGCAGATGCCGAACACTGGCACCTTGCCCAGGATTTCCCGGACTGGATGGATGACATAATCGAGCGTTGCCGGATCGCCGGGGCCGTTCGACAAAAAGACGCCGTCGGGGCGCAGAGCCATGATGTCCGCCGCGCTGGTGCCTGCCGGCACCACCGTCACGCGAAACCCGGCATCGACCAGAAGGCTCAGGATCGTCGCCTTGACACCGCAATCAACCGCCACGACGTGGGGACGCGACCTGGATGCCTCCGGATCGACGCGCCGGCGGCCGCCGTGTTCGAGGGTCCATGGCAAGTAATCCCACGTATACGCCTCCTTGCAGGTGACGTGCTTGACGTAGTCCGTGCGCGCCATAAAATCGGCGGCAGAACCGAGTGCCCGCGCCCGGTCGACAAGTTCATCGGGATCGACGCCGTCGCCGCCTGCCATCATTCCCATCTGGGCGCCGCGTGTGCGCAGGACGGTCACAAGCTCCCGGGTGTCGACACCCTCAAGGCCCATGACATGATGGCGTGTCAAGTATTCCGGCAACGTCATCGTCGCCCGGAAATTCGACGGCGATTTGTGCGCCGCCCGCACGATCAGGCCTTCGGTGTGCACGCGCGAGGATTCCTCGTCGTCCTCGTTGCATCCGACATTTCCGATGTGCGGACAGGTAAACGTCATGATCTGGCCGGCGTAACTCGGGTCAGTCAGGATTTCCTGGTAACCATACATGGACGTGTTGAACACCAGCTCGCCACGCACCGGATCGGATCCGTCACGAAATGCCCCGAAACACTTGCCCTTGAAGACAGTGCCATCTGCGAGGGCCAGGTATCCAACTTCCCCGGTGGCTTGCCGCGAGGGTTCGCGCGAGTTCTTCATTGGCCTGCCTCCGCCACGAGTCTGCCGCCCGAGACTACATGTTTTCCGCCGACGAACACATGTTCCGTCGCGCCGGTCAGTTTCCGGCCAATGAACGGGCTGTTTTTGGACTTCGACCGGATCGACTCCTCGGCGAACACCCATTCACGCCGCGGATCGAGAACGACGACGTCGGCCGCGCTGCCGGGCCGGATCGTTCCATACGGAAGTCCGAATGCCCTTGCCGGGCCCGAGCACAAAAGATCCACCATGCGCGCGCGGGAGATCGCGCCGGCAAGGCACATCTCGACGGCCAGTGGCAGACTTGTTTGCAGGCCGAGAATCCCGACCGTCGCGCGCGAGAACTCGACCTGCTTGCTGTCGCGGTCGTGGGGCGCGTGATCGCTGGCGATGGCGTCGATGGTGCCGTCGGCGAGGCCCGCGAACAGTCCCTTGACGTCTTCACTGGCTTTCAGGGGCGGCATCATCTTGCAGTTGGTGTCGTAGCCGGCGACGGATTCCTCGTTCAGCATCAAATGATGCGGGGCGACTTCGCACGTGATCGCGATGCCGTCGTGTTTCGCGCGACGGATCAACTCAACGCCGCGCGCGGTCGAGACGTGACAAATGTGGACCTTGCCCTTGGTGAACCGCGCGAGCTCGATGTCGCGCGCGATCATGACGTCCTCGGCAACCCCCGGGAATCCCTTGAGCCCCATGCGCAGCGACAGGGGCGACTCGTTCATGCAACCGCCGCAACTCAAGTTGCGGTCTTCCTCGTGGCAGGCGATCGGCAGCCCGAGCATCAGGCACCACTCCAGCGCGCGACGCATGAGTCCCGCGTCGGCCACGGGGTCACCGTCGTCGGAAAACGCGACGCAGCCGGCCTTCGCCAGTTCGGAGCAGGGGGCCAGGTTCTTGCCCTTGCGTTCCATCGACACCGCGCCGATCGGCAGGACGCGCGCCGCGCCGGCCGCCCGGGCTTTCTCGAGGATGTAACGCGTGGTCTCCGCCGAATCGTTCGCCGGTTTCGTGTTGGGCATGCAACAGATCGAGGTGTAACCGCCAAGGACCGCGGCCTCGGCGCCGGTCTGGATGGTTTCCTTCCATTCCTCGCCGGGTTCGCGCAGGTGAACGTGCAGGTCCACGCATCCGGGGATCACCCATTTTCCCGTGGCGTCAACGCGCCGGATATCACTGGCCGACCGGAAGGCGCCCGGCGCCTCGATGGCCTCGACGACACCGCCAGAGATCAAGACATCGAACTTGCCGTCAAGATTTGTCGCCGCGTCGATGACATGTCCACCCTCAATCACTACCGGCTGCACTTTTGTTACCTCCCGGATCCCGTTGCCCCTGCGAGTATCGACAGAACCGCCATGCGCACGGCCACTCCATTTGTCACCTGGCGCAGGACGAGCGACCTTGGTCCGTCCGCGACTTCGCCCGAGATCTCCGTCCCGCGATTGAGCGGGCCCGGATGCAGGACAACACTGTCGGGGGCGTGACGCCGCAACAGGGTTTCCGACAGGCAGTATTCCTTGCTGTACTCGTCCAGATTCGGGACGAAATTCTGGTCTTGCCTCTCGAGCTGCATCCTCAGGCACACGACGACATCCAGGTCTTGCAGGCCTTCCGCGAGGTTGTGAACCACTGTGACGTCGTTACTCCCGAAAACGGCGGGGAAATCGCCAGGCACGAGGGTCGGCGGGCCGATCAAGCGAATCTTGTTGCCGAGGGCCAGATGCGCCCAGACGTTGCTGCGCGCCACGCGCGAGTGGCGCACGTCTCCGACAAATCCGACGCGCAAACCCTCAATGTCACGGCCTTTCGCGGCGAAGTGCTGGCGCAGGGTCAACAAGTCCAGCAACGCCTGCGTCGGATGTTCGTGCGCGCCGTCGCCCGCGTTGACCACGGCGGTCCGGGTCAGGTTTCTCGCGACGAAATGCGGGGCCCCGCTCTCGGAGTGGCGGATGACCAGGACATCCGGGTTCATCGATTCGATGGTGCGGACCGTGTCGAGGAGCGTTTCGCCCTTCTGCACGGAACTGGAACTGGCGTTGACGTTGATCGTGTCCGCCGAGAGTCTTTTGCCGGCGATATCGAAACTGGCGAGGGTGCGGGTGCTTGGTTCGAAGAAGATGTTGACGACGGTCTTGCCGCGGAGGTCCGGGACTTTCTTGTTGTCCCGTTCGGAGACTTCCACAAATGACTGCGCGACGTCGAGATACCGGTAGATATCGACCTTCGAAAGCCCGGTCATGCCTAGCAAGTGGACGGTCATGGCGCCATCAGTAAACTTCTTTTGATTGGGTTTGGCAAGAGACGTCCGGGCCAGTTGAATGATTTTGGATTGACACCGGATGCCCCCGCGATGCACAACGGCAAGGCACTGCATTTTTTCAACAAAGCGGGCGAAAAACTCTGTGCTGAACGGGCCAAGATGGGGAATCATCGGTGACGGGCAACTGGCCCGCATGCTGGCCCTCGACGCCTATCCCCTTGGCATCCGCCCCGTCGTCCTGACTTCCGACCCGGACAGTCCGGCCGGGCAGGTCGCGCCACTTCAAGTCGCCGGCAAAGTGAACGACCCTGACGATCTTCGCGCGCTGCTCGCCCAGGTTGACGGCGCCGTGATCGAGAGTGAATTCGTCGACTGTGACGCGCTTGAGGCGACCGGCATGGCGGCGAAGGTTTTCCCTCCCGTCGCGGCGATCCGGGTCCTTCAAGACAAACTTGAGCAAAAGAAACTCCTGCGGACGCTCGGCATCCCGACGGCCGCGTTTCACGATTCGTCTTCTCAATCCGCGCACGACGCGAGCGCCCTGACTGGAAATGGCATGAAACCAGTCGTCTTGAAGTTCGCGACCCTGGGCTATGACGGCAAGGGCGTCCTCGTTTTGGACGGCGAGGGCGCGCGCGACGTGGCCCGTGCGGCCGGATTCCTGGACCTCGCGAAGGGCCGCGGCATTCGCGTATTCGCCGAGGAGAAAATCCTGTTCCAGAAAGAGCTGGCGATGATCGCCGCCCGCGGTCGCGATGGCACGATCAAGACCTGGCCACTTGTCATCTCGGAGCAGTCGCGTGGAATTTGCGAGAAAGTCTCGGGCCCGGCGACACGTCTTGGCGTCGATCCGCGTTACGAAACGATGGCGCGGACGGCGTGCGAGAAAATCGGCGCGGCGCTCGGCGTGGTCGGCGTGTATGCCGTCGAGTTTTTTCTGGCGCGGAATTCAGGCGCTGGCACCGAACTCCTCGTCAACGAGATTGCCCCGCGTGTCCACAACAGTGGCCACTACACGCAAGACGCGGATTGTGTTTCGCAGTTCCAGAACCACTGGCGCGCGGTCCTTGGCCTGCCGCTTGGCAACACGGGCACTGGCCCCGGATTTTTCGCCATGCAAAACCTGCTCGGGCCGGCGGTCGCGCCAGGAATCATGACGCCGCCGGATTCGCGGGCACTGACATCGGTTCACTGGTACGGCAAGAAGACCAGTACCCCCGGGCGAAAACTCGGCCACGTCAATGGTTACAGTCCCGATTTCGATGCCAGGGACGAAGTCCTCGCGGCACTTCAGGAATCGCGGCGACAATTTCAGGGCGGCAAATTCAGGAAGGACACAGATGAACGCGAGTGATTCACCGGTCGTCGGGATCGTCATGGGAAGTGAGACCGATCTGGCGTGGATGCAGCAATCGGCTGACGCCTTGAAAAAATTCGGCATCGCCTGCGAGATGCGCGTCATCTCGGCCCACAGGACGCCCGGTCTTGTCGCCGGGTACGGTACGTCCGCGCGGTCGCGCGGCATCCAGGTGATCATTGCCGGTGCCGGCGGCGCCGCGCACCTTCCGGGCATGATGGCGGCCCAGACCACCGTGCCGGTGATCGGAGTTCCGTGTCCCGTCGGCGCGATGCGGGGTGAGGACGCGCTGCTCTCGATCGTCCAGATGCCCAAGGGCGTTCCCGTGGCGACCGTCGCGATCGGCAGTGGCTGGAACGCAGGCGTTCTTGCCGCGCAAATCCTGGCCTCCGGCCGGTCTGACGAGGCCATGGCCATCGCGGAAAAACTCGCCGCCTACAAATCCGAGATGGCTGCCGCCGTTGCCCGCATGAACGAGAAGTTATAAGCGGCGCCGGGCGGGAATCAGATCTCGCCCTCGGTGGTTGTAGACTTCTTTTTCCGCCCGCGCTTTGGCGCGACGTGTATTTTTTTGTTCTGGATGTGGTCCGTCAGGATTGTTTGCGTGATGTCCAGGTCGGCTTTCGCGCCGGAAATTTGCAAGTCGTGCTTGCGCACGGACGGGATCATGCTGACGCAATGCTGAAGCAGCTCCAGCGCCACGGTCAACTTCTCGTTGAACTCCTCCATCAAGACCCCCATCCGCTCCATCTGCTTTTTCATGGCAGCCATGTCGGATTTCAAAATCGCGACATCATGCTTCAATTCCGCGACGTCCTGTTTAAGCACAGCCACGTCTTGTTTAAGCAAAGCCACGTCTTGTTTCAGTACAGCCACGTCCCGCTTGAGCTCTGAGATGTCGTATTCCGATCGCTCGACGCGACGGGCCCACGCGCTCTCCTCGAAGGCCTCGAGCATGGCGGCCTTGACTTCGTCCCTTGTCAAGTTTGTCATCATAACCAACCCTCCTTCTTGTCGCGCGCTGTCGCGTGCGGGAGGTATCTCGTACGCGCGCGACACCGCCTGCGAATCATGGCAGGGTCGCTTCATTCACCAAAATTATTTCGAAAAAGTCTTTGGGTGGCGCCCATTTGGATGCGATATCCACAGCCCAAGGATCAAAAGGCAAAAGAGCCAAAGTGTCACGGGGGTTGCTGGCTGAAATCTCATGCATGAAACTCCACAATGTTCCGTATCTTGAAATGGCAATCAAAACGGGTGATTATAGAAAAGTCTCAAGGTCTCAATGAATGCTTCGATACCACAGTAAATGTTTTTTTTTTTTTCACAAGGAGTCCGACAATGAAGAATCAAGTGATTAAGTTGGCAATGGTGATGTTCGCGTTTTCCGCCCCGGTGGCGCTCGCCCAGGTCGCGGCACAGCATCAAAGCTGCATCAAGAAGTGCGCGGAGACTTCCGATTCTTGCCAGATCGCGAACAACACGGATGAGGGCGATGCCGCTTGCGTCGCGACGGAGAACAAGTGCAACGAGAATTGTTTGAAGGCGGAGAAGAACCTTTGCAGGAATAACGCGAATTTGACCTATGCGAAGGACGTGCAGGCGGCGCGCGTGGCCTTCCAGACCAAATCAATAACGTTAAGCTTCGCCCTCAAGGAAGCACAGCGCTTGAACGGCAGGGTAGGTCTAATGTTCCCGGGTCAGCGGAAAATCCGTGACGACGCGATCGAGAGCGCCAAGACCAAGCATGACAAGGCCATCAAAGACTGCAAATAACAGTTCGGACCCCTGACGGGATCCTGGCGCGGGCCAATTCAAGACTGGAAGAAATATTCTTCCGGTCTTTTTTTATCCACGCAAGATGTCCAGCCTGCACGTGTCGAAATCCACGTGCGCTGCTCCAATCGCCCTAGGATTTCGGACCGTTGATCGCGCCCCCCGCGAGGGCGTCGAGGTTCGCCGCCACGGGCGCCAGTTTTTCCGCGTTCTTTCTGTAAATTCCCGTCAATCTTAGCACCCGTCATCCTGAGCCCTGAGCGTAGCGAAGGGTGAAGGATCCTCGACCCCGCAACCCATAAAAGTCATAAAAAAACAATCATATCATATTATTACATAAAATATTTCAAGATCTTGATCGAATCTCCGAGGTTGGATGCTAGGTTTTTAATCAAGGAGGTCCGCAATGATGAAACAAATATGGAAGCAGGCGATTATCGTTGTCGTCGTGGCAGTGTGTTCTCGTTCAGAGCCGCTGCTCAAACGGTTGCACCGTCTGGCTGCTTCGGCCAGGTGATATACTGTGACTGCATTGGTACATCATGCTCCGTGAAGAGCGAATTCGGCTGCGTTCTTGCACCCGACTCCAGATGTAAAATGCTTCAGCAACCGGCAATTAGTGGCGGATACAACGGCACAACGTGCACTTCAGAATTCAATGGCTGGGCACGACTCGACACATCCAAATTCCTTGGTGCACCCCTAGGGCCGCAATATTTCGGCCCGAATCGGAGAGGAGGATTTTCCGTTACATTTGCCGGCAGTCCGGTCAACAGGTGTACCGTCACGCGGTCTTCCCCGTCGGGATCCCAATCGGGAAAGGTCTTCGATGGCTACGAAGGGCGGACAAATCAAAGTACGACGTATACAACGGTCATGGTACACCAGTGATCGCGCCCCCCGCGAGGGCGTCGATTTCCCTGGCGAACGCCTCGGCGCCCGCCTGGGCGTTGATTTTTGACGTGATGCGGTCGGTGATGCCCGCAAGGCTTTTAGTCAGGATCTTGCGGACGTTGTCGTCTTTCTCCTCGGCCGCCGCCGCCAACAAAATGCCTGTCGCGCGCTCATGATCGAACCGGCCGAGCGCCCACGCCGCCGAAAGGCGCATCATGTTGTTGCTGTCGCGCACCATTTTTTCGAGGGCGTCGAGGCTCGCGTCCGGCATCGACTCGAATAGCACCACGGCGGCATTGGCCCGCGCGCGGTTGTGCGGATCCTCGAGGTTCGCCGCCACGGGCGCCAGTTTTTCCGCCGGCAATTTGCGGATTTGCAACGCCTCGATCGCGTTGGCCCGCACGCGCCCGTCCTTGTCGCGCGTCATCCCCAGCAACAAGTCGTCCATCGCCGGATCACTCCACCCCTGGATGATCCTGATGACCGTCGCGCGGATCCTCTCATCCGGATCCGTCGTGAACGCGAGAACCCGTTCCCGGTGATTCTCAAACAACCACTTGTTGTCGAGAAAACGCATCTCGGCCACCGCCAGGAAACGCACCCACGGGTTCGTGTCGCCCGATGCCTTTAGCAACAGCGGAATCGTCCGCGCCGCCGGTTTCTTCGCGAGGGACCGGACAACCTCCGCCCGGATCGACCATTCGGGCTCGTCCATCAACTTGTCCAGCGCCGCCAACGCGCGGTCGTCCTCGATCCACCGCGCGATGCTGGACGGCGCCCCGAATTTCGCGCTGTGATCCTTCGCGTTCGCCAGGACGTCCAGCAACTTCTCGAGGATCACCGGATCCTTGTTCTGCACTTCCGCCGCCAGGTCCCACACCATGCGCTCGCGGGTCGACGCCTCGACATTGGCCGACTCGCTCACGGCGATCGCCGGTTTCTCGACCAGTTCGTCGCGCACGATCAATCCGTCGACCAGATGGACGATCCTCTTCGTGTAGAGAGAATCCTGCGGCGAGTGCGTCACCATCACGATGGTGTGCCCCGCCGCGTTGAGGGTCTGCATGATCGCCAGGATTTCCATCCCGGTTTTCTTGTCGAGCGCCCCGCACGGCTCGTCAGCGAACAGGATCTGCGGGTCGTTGACGAGAGCCCGCGCGATCGCCACGCGCTGCTTCTGCCCGCCCGACAGTTGATTCGGACGGTTGTTCGCCTTGTGCGCCAGGCCGACTTTCGCCAGGCACTCGAGGGCCTTCTTGTGCCGCGCGCCATATCCCACGCCCGCGTAAACAAGAGGCAACGCGACATTCTCGGCCGCCGACATGCCATCAAGCAAATTGAAATCCTGGAAGATGTAACCGATGGTCCGGTTGCGCAACATGGCCAGCCTGGCCGACGACAGTTTGCCGACGTCCATGCCCTCGAGTTTGAAAGTCCCCGAAGTCTGCCGCGACAAAAACCCGAGAATCGACGCCAGGGTCGATTTTCCAGATCCGCTGGGGCCCATGATCGAGACGAAATCCCCCTTCGGGACAAACAAGTGTATGCCCTTCAAGATCTGAATCTTCGCGTCGCCCTGGACGAATTCTTTTTTGATGTCTGCCATCTCGATCATAGCGGCCCGTCCAGAATTATATTTTCACTTTTACCGGCGGCCAGACCTTGGCCTCGACCAGTTCACCCTCTTTCAACCCGTCCAGGACCTCGACATGATAACCATCGCGCCATCCGAGGCGGACTTCCGTGCGCTGGTTTTTTTCCGCGTCTTTTTTGCGGACAAATGTCTTGCCTGGCTCGACCTCGACCGCGTTCCACGGGATCAGCAGTCGTTTTTGCGCGGTACCCGCCGCCAGTTTCAAGACGCCCTCGATTCCCATCGGGATGTTGCGCGCCGTGAATTTGAATGTCGCGGACACGGGGAACACGGCGCTCACCGACTGCGGCGACCTCTCCGGGATGCCGCTGGGCGGGTTCACCGCGCAAGGCAACGGATCCGTATACGGCAAACGCACTTCGCACCGCGGGAACTCGCCAAGTCGCAGGAAGTCGCGGTCGGCCATCTTGACCCGCATCAAGTACGTCCCGGGCCGGTCAATCCGCGCCAGGACGGACCCCGACCGGGCCCGGTAGATTCCCGTCATCTGACGGGGATCGACCGCCATCTGGGCGACGTAACCGTCCTGTGGCGAGACCAGCGCGATCTCTGCCAGTTTCTGATCGACTTCTTTCAGTTTGTTCTCGATCTCCGCCAACTGGGCCAGGGATTGCTCGTAACCGCGGCGCGCCGACGACGCGTCGCCCTTCGCGCGGTCCAGGTCGTTGCCCTTGACGATCCCCTTGCCGGCCAGGGTCGTCGTGCGTTCCAGGCGCTCTTGCGCTACCTTCAGGTTGATCTCGGTCAACTGGACGTTGCGCGCGGCGACCTCACGATACGGTTTGAGATACTTCAGTTCCGATGCCACGGACGTGATGTCGATTTCCGCCAGTTTTTGTCCTTTTTTAACCGTCTCGCCAGGCACCACCAGGAATTTGCTGATCACCATGTCACGCGCCGGACTGATCTCGGACGACTCCGCCGGGACGACCCGCCCCGTGACTGAAATCGAATTCACAACATCCCGGGCCTCTGCCGGGACAAAAACCGACTGCGCCGCCGCCGACGGGGCATGAAATCCCGCGGCAACCGCCAGAAGACAAAAAACCGGTCGGGAAGTCGCATGTCGCATAAATTTGAGATCCCTGTTTGCCACCATGTTTGAGATCAGGCGTTGACTTGCTATACTCATTGTGACGAGAATCGAGCAGCTTTGCAACCAGACGGCAATTTACGCGAAAGCCGGCCCATTTTAACGACCAAGCGATCGGGCAAGTCACCATGGTATCCATCACAGCCCTCTGCAAACTCGCCGCGATGAACCTCTGGGTGAACAAGGTCCGTTCGCTCCTGACGATCTCCGGCATGGTGTTCGGCACGGCCGCCGTCATCGCGACCCTTAGCAGCAGCGAGGGCGCCCAGCGTTTCGTCAAGAAACAACTCGAGAGCCTCGGCGCCAACATCATTACGGTTTACTCCGAAAAAACCGCCTTCGAGGAACAAGACGCCGACTTGATCCGCAAAAACACGGACGTCTTCAGTGACCTCGCCATCGCCGCCGGCATCCCGGCCAACTACGTAAAGACCGAATCCGCCCCCCAGGGCGCGACGTTGCCGCTGATTGGATATCAGGCCGCCGGTTTCAAGGCGGCCACGCTCGAGATCGAATACGGCCGCATCTTCGACCCCCTTGAGGAACGCCAGGGCATGCCGGCCGCGGTGCTGGGCGCGACCGCCGCCCGCCAACTGTTCGGCATCTCGTCTGCCGTCGGCCAACCGTTGCGCATCGGTTTCCCGTCGGGCGAGAGGATTTTCACCGTGACCGGCGTCCTCAAAGAAAAAGGCGGCGCCTCCGGCAAGGACCTCGACGGGCAAGTCTACATCCCGTACCTGGCGGGCGTCCGCGAGATGAACGCCGCCCCGAAAACAATCCTTTACGGAGTGCTGCGGTCGGAAAAACTCTCGGGCCGCGCGCGCGACGAACTCCGCGCCCTGTTCAGCGCGGGCCGCCCCGACGTGCAAGTGATCGACGCCCGCGAGGCGATCGAGAAAACAACGGCCATCTGGGAGAAACAAAATCTCGTCGGCATCATGTTGGCTTCGGTGTCTCTTGTGACCGGCGGCGTCGGCATCATGAACATCATGTTGTTGTCGATCCACCAGCGCCGCAAGGAAATCGGCCTGCGCAAGGCCATCGGCGCCAACGACGTGGCGATCGCCACGCAGTTTCTTCTGGAATCCGTCATCGTGTGCGTCTTTGGCGGGATCATCGGCGTTGCCGTCGGTTGGGGATTCGGCAATCAAGTCGCGAAGATGCTGGGCCAGTGGGAGGCCGTGACGTCGCCATTCGCGATCGGCCTGGCCCTCGGTTTCGCCATGGTCACCGGGGTTGTCTTCGGGTTGTTGCCGGCCATGAAGGCGGCGCAACTGGATCCATACGAGGCCTTGCGTTCGACATGATTCTTGCGCGTTCCAAATATCCGGAGGGTGTCAACTTGTACGTCAAGAATTCAACAATGGCCTCAGTCGCCTCAATCGTCCTTGTCACGGGGTTATCCTCCGGCCTCACGGCATGCTCCCTGTTCAAGTCAAAGAAAAAAGACGGCGCGGCCGAAAATTCCGGCGCGAATTCTGGCGAAAAATCAGCCGACGGCGAAAACAAATCCGAGATCCCCGGCGCGAAAACGGTTTCGCTTCCAGTGCGCCGCGAAAATATCGTGGATTTCTCAGTATTCCAGGGCACCGTCCAGGCGACTGAGCGCGTCGAGATCAAAGTCCCGGCCCGCGTCCGGGTCAAGAAAGTCCTCGCCAAGGACAACACCCGCGTCAAGAAAGGCGACCTGCTGATCGAAGTCGATCGATCTGAATTCGAAAAAAAGATCAAGGACCTCGAGGACCGCCTCTCGACCGCCCGCATCGAGATCAAGGCATCGCAATTGACGTTTGACCAGGCCAACAAGTCCCTCAAGAACAAGCAACGCCTGGCGGAAAAAGGGATCGTCCCCGAAAAAGAACTGATCGAGGCCAAACGCAACCAGATCCAGGCGGAAGTCGGCCTGAAGAGCAAGAAACTCGACATCGAGAAAACCGAATCGGAACTCGCCGAGGCCAAGAGCCAGTCGGCCGGCGCCAACATCACGGCCCCCATCGACGGTACCTTGTCGCGCCTCTACCGCATGACGGGCACCGGTTACGACCAGTTGAACGACGGGCAAACCGCGGCCGTCGTCGCCAACGACCAGAACCTCGGATTCATTGCCAGCATCCCGGACCAGGACGCCATGCGCGCGCAAAAGGGCGCCCCCGTCAAGATCACGATGGAGGCTGTCTCCCCCGAGGCCCTCGACGCCGTCGTCTCTGACGTCCGCGCCGCGCCCAAGGCCGACAACGGAAACCCGTATGGCGGCGGTTACGGGGGCGGCGGATTCGGCGGCGGGGACCAGGGCAACTCCATGCAGTTGGTCTGCGCCTTCTCCGGCAAGATTCCGCCCGAAGTCGCTCACAAGATTCGCGACGGCGTCTCCGGTTCCGTGAAAATCACCTGGGCCGGAAAAGAGGGCGTCGTCGTCGTTCCCCTTGGCGGTCTGCGCGCGGTCGGCGACAAGACGGTGGTCCTGGCCGCGAAATCCCGCGGCGACAAGGGGACTCCCGTCAACGTCGAAGTCGGCATCAAGACCCGCAACGAGGCCGAGATCACAAGCGGACTTCAAGAAGGTCAATTTGTCCTTGTGGAGGTGAAGGAATGACGCGCCGTGATCCACGCCACGCGAGTGCCACTCTGGCGTTCAGCCTTGCTCTCATTTTCGTTCCCGGACTTGCCGTCGCCGCCGCCAAGCCGGCATCAAAGGCATCGGCCAAGGTCACGGAGAAAGCCAAGGAAAAAATAAAGGACCGCGATAAAGACTTGCGCTCTGGCGAAGTCGACATCTTCGCGCCGCCGCCTGGCACGAAAAAATTGCTGAGCCTCAAAGAACTGCACGCCCTGGTCGACAAACAAGGCCTCGCCATGAAACTCGCGCGCGAGGAACTGCGCAACGTCGACGAACAAGTGATCTCCAGCCGTCGCCAGTTCGAGCCCAAGGCCGCGCTGAGTTCGTCCTACAGTTCCACCACGAACGTCGTCAAAGAGACGGACGCGATGCCCGGCAGCAAAACCCAGTCCAAGTCCGCCAACCTGGGCCTCGGCATCAACGGCCAGATTGTCCAGGGCGTATCCTACTCGCTCTCGACGCCCTCTTTCGCCCGATCGATGAGTTCGACGTCGGAGTACAGCGACTCCAGCCAGGTCAGCGCGTCTCTTTCCCTTAACTTGATCAAGGGATCCTACTGGTCCGAGGGACGATTCAACGACCGCAAGATCGAGATCTCCCGCCTCTCGGGTTACGAGAATTTCCGCGCCGCGACGATCCGCGCCCACATCGAGGCCGAACAGGCCTACTACGACCTGATCCAGAAACAGATCCGCCTGCGCATCGGTGAACGCGCCCTGGAGACGTCCCGCAAGATCTCCGACGACCTCAAGGAAATGGTCGAAGTCGGCGAGTCAGACAAGATTTCCCTCTTGCGCAGCCAGCAACAAATCGCCAATTCCGAGATCGACCTGAACTCGGCCCGCAATGACTACCAGGAGGCCCGCGAGAAACTGCGCGAGACCCTTTCGATGAAGGCAGAGGAGTTCGATGGGCTATATCCCGACGCGCGCGCGATCCTCGACATCCCGCCGCCGCCCAAGATGACCAAAGACCAGGCGCTCAAGGCCGGCCTGGCCAACCGTCCTGACCTCAAGGTCCAGGAACTTGCCCTCGAGCAACAAAATCTTGATACGCGCGTCAGCGGTTTCAACCGCCTGCCGAACCTGGACCTGTCCGTGTCCTCATCCCGCAGCGGCACGGGCCAGGGATTCGGCCAGACGACCGACAACGCCATCAAGGATGGTCCCCAGTCCCTGACGTGGACCTTGTCTTCTTCCTATCAGATCGTCGGCAACACGGACTTCGACTCGTTCCGCAAGGCCAAGATCGCCCTCGAGAAAGCCACCATCAACCGCGACAAGGTTCTCAATCAAGTCAGCAAGGAAATCACCAGCAACCTGGAACGCGTCCGCATCGCCTACATCCGCCTCGACCACGCCAAGTCCAACCGCGAAGTCTCCGAAACCAAAGTCAGCGCCGAATACGAAAAATTCATCGTCGGCGAGTCCGACAACAAGAACCTGATCGAGGCCCAAAACGAAGTGACTCAATCACGCATCACCGAACTCCAGGCCTTCATCGAAGTTCGCAATTCCCTCAGCTCCCTGAAACAGGCCCTCGGCGCCTCCGAGGGATGAGGCGCAAGTGCCTGATTTGACGGCAATTCTGGAATTGTGCGTGATTGGTTAAAGTTTCTTTCGATGTGACCCGAATCCACCTTGTCGATTTTTGGGGGTCTGCAATGCGTCCGTATTTCACAAGGCTGATGATGTGTTCAGTGTCGCGGTCTTTACTCGCGGCAACGATTGCACTCAGCGCAATGATTCTCACGCCGGCTGCCGCACGGGGGCAGAATTGTGCAGGGGAACCAATGCCAATCGAACGGAATCAGATCCATGGCCCCGACGGGCCATACGATTTGCCTGCAGGATTTCAAGGAAGCGACAAAAAGACTTGGGCGATGTGCTCAGTATCGTACATGTGCCGTCAACCCTCTAACCCGCGCGCACCCAGGTGTGGGGTAGTTACGAACGAGGGAACACCAATGATCGCTCAGGTTTTTGGCTACGTACGCGATGACGCGCCACCCGGACAGGAGTGTACCGTAATTGCGCCGAAACAATGCCGAGAGATCCCGTGGCCGACCGGCACCCCGACCCCGACCCCGACCCCGTCGCGCCAGCCAGCTAGGAGCACGCCTGCAACACAATTGACGAGCCCCGGAATACAGC
>RGVZ01000461.1 GCA_010029825.1 bacterium
CCTCATGTGGGAACACTTGTTCTGGGTCTTCGGTCACCCCGAAGTTTACATCCTGATCCTCCCGGCCATGGGTATCGTTTCCGAGATCCTGGCAACCTTCAGCCGCAAGCCGCTCTTCGGCTACACGGTCATGGTGTACTCGAGCTGCGCGATCGGGTTCCTCGGCTTCGCCGTGTGGGCTCACCACATGTTCACCGTCGGCATGGGTCCGTGGGCAAACGCTCTGTTTTCCGCGGCAACGATGCTTATTGCCATCCCGACCGGCGTGAAGATCTTCAACTGGATCTCGACGCTTTGGGGCGGAAAGATTCGTTTCACGACCGCGGCGATGTACGCGATCAGCTTCGTCGCCATGTTCACCTTCGGTGGCCTCTCGGGCATCATGCACTCGTCGCCGGCTATCGACACGCAGCACCATGACACGTACTTTGTCGTCGCTCACTTCCACTACGTTCTTTACGGCGGCGCCGTCATGGCGCTCTTCGGCGGCATCTACTACTGGTTCCCGAAAGTGACCGGCAAGTTGATGAATGAGACCCTGGGCAAGATCCAGTTCTGGCTGTACATGATCGGCTTCAACCTGACCTTCTTCCCGATGCACTTCCTCGGCCTGCAAGGCATGCCGCGCCGGATCTACACGTACGCGCCGGACCAGGGCTGGAACCTGTGGAACGTGGTTTGTACCATGGGCGCTTACTTGACGGCGATTGGCGCGCTGTTGTTCGCGATCAACGTGATCTGGAGCCTCTGGAAGGGCGAAGTCGCGGGCAACGATCCATGGGACGCCCGTACTCTGGAATGGTCTTTGCCATCGCCTCCGCTCGAGCACAATTTTGACGTCATACCGACGGTTACCCACTTGGACGAGTGGTGGCACCGCAAGTACAGCGAAGACGGCAAGCGCAAGCAATTGCCGCCGGCGCCGAAAGTGGATATCTCGAAAATTCATCTGCCGAACCCGTCATACTGGCCGATCGTCCTGGCATTCGGAATCCTTCTCCTTGGAACCGGATTCTTCCTGCCTTCGTTCGGAAATATGGTTGCGATTGGCACCAGCGTGACCGGATTCTTGATTGTTCTCGGCTCGACGTTTGCCTGGTCGTTCGAAAAACCGTGATTTGTTGAACTGATTAAACAATCCCCCTGAAGGAGATTGAATTGTGATGCTCGATACACACCATGCAGGCCATGCAGGCCACGCAGGCCACCCGGGATCCGCGAACGCGCATTCCGATGGTCATGAGGGCCATGCCCATCCGACCAACACCGGTGTCGACAACCGCAAGTTCGCCATGTGGACCCTGATCGCGTCCGAATGTTTTCTTTTCGGCACTCTGATCGGCAATTACTTGATTCACAAAAGCCGTGGAGTTTCCGGCCCGACCCCGCAGCAGGTCTACCAGATCGACATCACGACCCTCAGCACGTTCGACCTGCTGATGAGTTCGGTGGCGATGGTTCTGGCACTGCATTATTGCAACGAGAAGAAATTGCGCCTGTTCCAGTTCTGGACGGCGGTGGTTGCCATTGGCGGCCTGATCTTCCTCGGGTTCCAATATCACGAGTTCAGCACGTTCGTGTTGAAGGACGGGCTCAGCCTTTCGACCAACATTTTCGGATCCAGCTTTTACCTGCTGACGGGATGCCACGGCGCGCACGTGACCATGGGCGTGATCTGGATGCTCGCCATCCTTGGCACGTCGCTGGTCAAGGGCGACAAGTGGTTCAATTCCACGATGGTTGAAGTTGCCGGCCTATACTGGCACTTCGTTGACGTGGTTTGGATCATCATTTTCACCGTCGTTTACCTGTTCGTTTACGTCTGAGAATAAGGGGAGAAAATCACATGAGCACTCATTCCGCAGTTCATGGAAACGGACACGGTGAGAAAGCCCACGCGTCAGTGATGCTTTATGTCGTCTTTGCCGCGGTTCTTTGTTTGATCACCTACATGGAGTGGTGGATCTTCAAGCACCGCGAGAGCACCGGGATTACCCACCAAACGATGGTTGTTGTTTTGATGGGGCTTTCACTCGTCAAGTTCGCCATGGTTTGCGGCTGGTACATGC
>RGVZ01000462.1 GCA_010029825.1 bacterium
CACAAGCTACGGCACGGTGCAGAGTTTCACCACGTCCCAGCTCGGCGCTCCGACAACCTTGGCGGCAACCGGAACGACCAGCACCGGTTTCACGGCGAACTGGAACGCGGTCACCGGGGCCTCTGGCTACCGGCTGGATGTAGTTAGTGGCGGGGCCTCTGATCTGATTATCTCCGAATACTTGGAGGGCTCGAGCAATAATAAGTATATCGAAATTTTTAACGGCACTGGCTTAACGGTGGATCTATCGGATTATGAAGTTCGGCTATTTGCAAATGGGGCGGTCGAAGGCTCGCCGACCAACACGCAGGACCTTTCCACCCTTGCTGCAGGCCCAACTACGCTGGCCTCTGGCGCTTGCTTGGTGTTAAAGAACTCCTCAGCCGGCCTTACGCTGCCGGCAGGTGTCACGGCCTATAGTAGCACCGTGGCGAATTACAACGGCGATGACGCATTGGGGATCTGGAAGAAATCTACCAGCACTTATGTGGACATTTTTGGAGTGATTGGGAGCGACCCAGGATCTGCCTGGACGACTAATGGCATTACCACTTTGGACAGAACCCTCCGCCGAAAACCATCTGTGACCGGGGGTGTTACCACCAATGAGGACTCCCTCTCCACCTTGGGCACCCAGTGGGACCAATTTATTATAGATACCGCTTCCGGGCTCGGCAGCCACTCGCTTGATTCACCCGCTACTTTCCTGTCCTCGTTTCAGAACGCCGATGCTGGCAGTAACACAAGCTTAAACGTCACAGGCGCCTCCCCAAGCACCCAATACTCCTATGTTGTCCGGGCCACGAGCGCGAACAGCACAAGCGCAAGCTCTGCGGTGCGGACGGTGACGACCAAGGGAACAAGCTCCATCGCGGTCAATGGCGGGACGACGAGCCTGACGTACAGCGGTGCGGCCCAGGGTCCGACCTTTACGGTGACGGGCTCCACCGGGGCAGTCACCTACAGCTATACGGGAACCGGCGGGACAACCTACGGGCCTTCTGCCACGGCCCCGACCAACGTGGGAAGCTACACGGTGACGGCGACTGTGGCTACTGATGCGAATTTCGATGGGGCTACATCTTTGGCCATTGCTTTCACGATCAGTGCAGCCAGCCTGCCGACGGTGACTTTTACGGCTCCAGCTAGCCTGATCTATAATCGCACAGCCAAGACCTATCAGGCCAGTGTGACGGGCCCGAGCGGCCTGACCCTGACTTACACCGGTCGCAACAGCACGACCTACAACAGCACGACTGCGCCGACGAATGTGGGTGACTACACGGTGACGGCCACGACTAGTGACGGGAATTATAGCGGCTCCCAGGCAACAAACTTCTCGATCACGGCCAAAGGCATCTCCGGAAGTTTCACCGCCAGCAATAAGGAGTACGACGGCAATGCCAACGCAAGCGTGACCGGGCGTTCGCTTGTCGGGGTGGAAACCGGAGACACGGTCACGCTTGAGGGTGGCACGGCGACCTTCAGCGATGCCAATGTCGGCACCGGCAAGACGGTGACTTTGACGGGTGCGACCTTGACCGGTGCGGCGACGGGGAACTACACGCTGAGTTCGGTTTCGACGACCACGGCGAACATCACGGCGGCTAGCTTGAGCAGTGGTGACATTACCCTGACACCGGCAGGTGACGGTTCCTACACGGCGAGCGGGCCGGCGGGTAGCACGTTTGCGATCGGCTACGCAGGCCGCACAGCCAACGGGATCGCCACAAGTTACAGCAGCGCCACTGCGCCGATGGTGCCGGGCTACTACACGGTGACGGCCACGGCCACGGGGAATTACAGCGGGTCCAAGAGTACGGACTATTTCGTGGCGGGGCCGATCTTGGCCAACGACACCGGGGCCAGTACCTACGACCTGCGCAAGCCACAGGACAACTCCATGTTCTTCATCGATAAGGCAGTGGTTTTGGCCAACGACAAGCGGATCGACTCTTCCGGCAACGTCCAGACCACGGGGCTGGACATCGATGCGGGTTCCCTGAGTGCCGTGACCGGATCGATCAGTTTCAGCAGTCCTTTCATTGTTTATACGCCGACCAGTGCCG
>RGVZ01000463.1 GCA_010029825.1 bacterium
TGGCAAGCGGCAGTGGGTATATCGGGCGCTGGCTCTTGGAACAGACCGGCCTCGAATACCCGCAGGAACTCCGCTGCATTGCCCGGCATGCGGAAATTCCTGTCGGCAAACTCCTGCTGGGGAACTTAATTTACGACTTTACGTCTCTCTCGGAGATGTACGGTTGTGGGTGCAGTTCCGCCAGCTTCGATGTGAATTCCAGTCCTGTGATCGTGCGTAACATGGACTGGGTCACGCCGCCCTCCACCGGGAAACACACGAAGCTGATTCGCTTCCATCGCGGCCGCAAAAGCTACACATCTGTGGGCGTTGCGGGCATGGTGGGCGTGGTATCAGCCATGTGTGACAAGTGGGCGCTGGTCGTGAATCAAGCTCCCATCGTGAAGTCCTGCGTTGACGAGGACGAAAGCGATGAGAGCTGGTGGGGCATGTTAACTTCGGTTGTTAAAACCGTGGCATCGGTTCCGCAGTTTCTGTATGCGTGGCCTGCGTTACAGCGGGTGCGAGCAGTCTGCGACAAGATGCCAAGCTACGAGAAGCTGGTCTTTCACTTGCGAACCCAACAAACCATGGTGCCGTTCTTTGCCCATGTCGTTGGTACGCAAAGTAAAGACCACGCGGTCGTCAGTCATACCGGCGAACATACCTACATCCGCACAAGGAAACACGGCCTTGTGCAAACCAATCATTACGTTCAGGGCGAGCTGAAAAAGCACAACCCCAAGAACGGCAAAGATTGGATGTGGGATACGTACAGCCGCTATGACGATCTCACGCGGGCTCGCAAGGAAGCGATGCCAGCACCCGAGTTAGTACAGGCGAATCCGCAGGCAGCCCTCGCGCTGCTCAAGGATGTCACCAGCGTGGATACCATGCAGCAAATGCTGTTATGGCCCGCGCAGGAAAAGCTGGTCCTGAAAACCCGGTCTCTTGGCTGATATCTAAATAAAAGCCAAAAGCCGGGTATATCTAATGACGCCAATGTGTTATTGGCGTCCTCGGACGAGGTTACCCGAGCTTCTGTGTAACTGGTCTATGTTTTAGGAGAACATCAGATGATTCTGCGTAAAGTCGGTGGCAAGCGTCAGGCGATCCATGGCGGCATCAAGGCGAAGAGCAAGAAGGGCAAGGTCAATCGCGCCAAGCCCGCTCCCGAGCCCGCCGCTGAGTACGGCCCGGTGACGGCGCTGGCCCTCGGCGCTGGACAGGCACTCGACGCCCTGCTCGATGGCCTCGTATACGCCGCCACGGCGGTGTACGAGTTCATGGGCAAAGTGTTCCACTCGATCTATGAGTGGTGCGCGAGCGTGCTGAGCTGGATCAGCGACCAGATCAAGGTCGCCACCGGCAAGGCGCGCGAGGCGTTCGCGTACGTCAAGAACGTGGTGTCCTCCCAGAACATCGACTGGGTGGCCGCGCACACGTTCGCGATCAAGGCGCTCTGCGCTGCTGCCGCCATCGGCGTCGGCATCACAGGCGGCATCTTGGTCGGCGGCACCGTGGGCGGCGTCGCCCTCGCGGCCGGCGCCTCGATCGAGGTCGGCAAGATGGTCGCCATCATGTCGAGCGCCATCACCGGCGGCGTGCTGGCTGAGGCGTGCTACACGTTCCTCAAGGCCGGCGTGAACGCCGAGCAGATCGCCGTTGCGCGTCAGCAGGCCCTTGCCGCGGCCTAATGTTAATTAAACCGTCCTCCTCGGAACGGTTTGAGGCGCCCCTGACTCGTTGTCTTGGGCGCCTTTTTTTAGCTATCAGCGCTTTTGTAATAGAATAAGTCCCAGTAGAATTGTGCTATTGCTATCAAAATCGCCGGCCGCGCTATGCCCCCAGCTGACCAGAATAACGCTCCGTTCGATTACCGGCCTGTGGGAGCCGCGGCTGCCGCTGGTTTGCCAACCGCCAGTTTGCTGGAATACTTGCTTTACGAGTATCCGCAGTACAAGAAGATCCTCGAATCGGCCGAAGACGCCACGCTCCCCAATGGCAATGTTGACCTGCGCAAGGTCATGGAAAAGATCCAGCCGGGGGACTTCGGCCTGTC
>RGVZ01000464.1 GCA_010029825.1 bacterium
ACGACCGCGACCCGTTGGCCACGGCTGCTGGAGATCCTCAAGAGCGGCCTACGGTGTCCCGAGTGCCAGGGGCACTTCAATGCCTGGGTAGAGAGTCATCCGTACCCGACGGGAACAGAGCGGCTGGGTCGCGACCAACGGGTGTTGGTTGCCCGTCGGTGGGTGTTGGACCTCCACAACGATGTCAATACGCGTCGCGGCGTTCCCACCTGGGAGGAGGCGGCCGTGGTCGCGGCCTACGGGAGCGGGGACCGAGCTCTCATGCGTCGGAACGCACGGGTGCGGCTGGGCGAGATACGGGGGCGTCTGGGCGACCAGGCGTGGCGGGCTCTCCACGGCGTGTTAACGCAGATGTGAGCGGCTGGTTTGTTTTCTATGATTTACGTCCGATGGCCGGGAATCATAGAAATATGGTCTTCCTTAGGGAGAAGAGGGTGTTTAGGCCTTGGTGAGCACCAGCTCCAGGACGCGGACATCCACGCCGTAGCCGGTGCCAACACCGGGGCCGGCGCCGGCAGCCGCGGTACCATCCGCGCCACCGTCGGCGGCGCCACCCAGGTCCTGCGCATCCTCGGAAACGGTGATGTTCGTGCTGGCGTTCCAGCGGAACGTCATGCTGTCGCCGGACACGAGGGGCAGCGCCGTGCTGAACGCCTCAGGGAAGCGGGTGCTAGGCAGCTGGGTCGCAATCAGACGACGGGTGGCAGCAGACAGGGCGGCGATACCAGTCTCCATGGCCGCGGCGGCGCCAGACGTATCAATGGACAGAACCAGGTTCTTCACGGCCTCGGCCTCCACCGCGGCACCAATAGTGTTGGACGCCAGGTCCGCATCAATCTCGCTCTGCGCAAAGGCAGTGAGGTCGGCCTCAATGGACGCACGCGCCGCCTCGAGCGCCGCCGTCAGGGGGGCCGTCAGACCAGCGACGTCAACGTCCAGCTGAGCCGCACTATCGGCGGCGCCCTCAGACAGCGTGAACGCAGCAATGATCTCCGGCGTCAGCACACCAGTGTAGTTGTAGTGCGCAGAGCCCGTGAAGGTGTACGTCTCCTGCTTCACGGTCTCGAGCAGGGCGGTACCATCGGCGGACATCGCAGCGACGAAGGGAACATTGACGTTGGCGGCGGGCATTTTATACTCTAGTCGGAGAGTTTTTATGGCGCCGCGGAGAAATTTAATATGTAATTCAATATTCTAGATATACCCCCGGGAGGGCTATTTCTGAGGAACCATACTAACCACCAGGTCAATCTCTTGTTTGAGCAGGGTTAGGCGATTAACCGCGGTATCCTTGTCGTTCGTTGCGGACAAGTCTGCAACAATACGCTTTGCTCGCGTTATATATTGATTAATATCCAGCTCGGGAGGGGGTGTGTATGTACATGGCCCTGCCGGGGAAGATTTCTTGGATTTCCCAGAATCGTATATTGGGATAGACATAAATCTCTACCGTATGAGAGAGAAATGAGCAGAAGGTCGGTTAAAAAATCGATTTACGGTATCGACAGGACAAATCGAACAGACGAATCGGGATGCGCCTGTGTTGCCGAACCGCCGCCGGAGATTGGCCTACAGCTATTTGCCTCTACATTGCTCTTCTTCAAGAATGCAATTGAGAAATTCTTCCCACGTATCGGTATTAATGCCCCCTTTACCGCGGCTATGAGAGTTTCCGGGGTTCTTCCACCTGCGATTGTAGTACGTCTTATATGGGGCAAACGGTATCCTGGCGTGAAGTTTAATCCACAATCCCAGATTCATCTGCTCCAAATCAAAGATATCTACCTCGAAGTTCGCGCAGATTGGAATAAGGATATCTTGTTTAAGTGAAATTGGCGTGTTTCGATAGATGGAGACGCTTCCGCGGGCGAACGCTCTGGCCGTACCTTTCCAACTTCGGGCCAACGACGTGGTCAAACACGTCATTAACGTGGACAGCCGCTTCCGGGACACGCCGGGACAGAGTCGGTCCACGGACTACTATTTCACGTTGCTGGCGCCGGTGCGCAATGTCCTCCGGATCCGGATTACCTCCGTGG
>RGVZ01000465.1 GCA_010029825.1 bacterium
TGAAGCATTTAAAACCTGCCCATGAAATAATGAGGCAATTTTTAAAAATCGCGCAAACCCTGATAAATTGCGCACAACAGCTTCGGCCTGAATTTCTTCTTTCAAATATAACGCAACATACGACTGGAGAGTCTCTCGCGGCGACTTTGACATCCACACGACTGGTAACAATCCAACAGTTAAGGCCTTATCAATCAAAAAATCTTGGCCCAACTCAGAAGGTAAAAATGGCCCCATATAGCGCTGCAGTGCTCTTCCAGCCAGGAGATTTGTTCCGCTTCGCTTTAGTTTTCTGGCGCTTGATCCGCAGAGCGCAAATGACAAATTACGGGATACAATAGCGTTGTGAACTTCATTCAATAATTCTGGGATCCGTTGCACCTCATCAACAATCACCCAATCGCCATCGTTAGTAGCGGCTAATATTTCTGCGAATGCCCCAGGTTTGGAGTTGATGGCAAAGAAGGTCTTTTCTTCTAGTAAATTGATTGTGACAGCACGCGGTAGGGCTTCTTTGAGGAAAGTTGATTTTCCAGTTCCCCCGGAGCCAAGCAGGAAGAAAGACGATTCTGGCAATGATAATAGCCGATTATACAAAGTGTCACCTCTTCCGTCATTTTACGCCGTAAATTGACGGAATACAGGGCACGTCGAAATATACCAAATAATTATTAATATTATTGGTGGCTTAGCAATTACAAGTTCAGATTTATTGCACGCAGGCCCGAAATAAAAGAAAAAACGCCCCTCGCACGAGGGGCGTTTGATTGGGAGAGGATCCTTCGCTCCGCTCAGGATGACGAGCCCGGCTCAGGATGACGCGGAAGACAGGATCCTTCGCTCCGCTCAGGATGACGGCGAAGACAGGATCCTTCGCTACGCTCAGGATGACGGGCGCCGCTCAGGGTGACGCGGCGCGCGGCTCAGTAGCGGTAGTGGTCCGGCTTGTAGGGGCCGTCCACCTTGAGATTGAGGTAGTCGGCCTGTTCCTTGGTCAGCTTGGTGAGTTTGACACCGAGCTTGTCCAAATGAAGGCGCGCGACTTTCTCGTCCAGGGACTTCGGCAGAACGTGGACGCCAAGAGGATATTTCTCGGACTCGGTCCACAGGGCGATCTGCGCGATGGTCTGGTTCGTGAACGATGTCGACATCACGAAGCTCGGGTGGCCGGTCGCGCAACCGAGGTTCACGAGGCGACCGCGGGCCAGCACGACGAGCGCCCGGCCGTTTGGCAGGACGAACTTGTCGACTTGCGGCTTGATGTTGATCTCTTTCACGCCCGGCGATTTTTCGAGCCACGCGATTTTGATCTCGCTGTCGAAGTGGCCGATGTTGCAAAGGATCGCCTCGTCCTTCATGTGGACGAAGTGCTTCTCGGTGATGACATCCATGCAACCTGTCGCCGTGACGAAAATGTCTGCGACCGGAGCCGCGGCTTCCATCGTCGTCACTTCGAAACCTTCCATCGCGGCCTGCAGGGCGCAGATCGGGTCGATCTCGGTGATCAGGACGCGGGCGCCGAGGCCGCGCATGCTGTGCGCCGAGCCCTTGCCCACATCGCCGTAACCGGCGACGACGACGACTTTGCCGGCGACCATGACGTCGGTCGCGCGCTTGATGCCGTCAGCCAGCGATTCGCGGCAGCCGTAGAGGTTGTCGAATTTTGATTTCGTAACGGAGTCGTTGACGTTGATGGCCGGAATTTTCAACGTACCGGCTTCCATCATCTGGACCAGGCGGTGAACGCCCGTCGTCGTCTCTTCCGAAATGCCCTTGATGCCTTTCAGCAGGTCGGGGCGCTTGTTGTGGACGAACATGGTCAAGTCGCCGCCGTCGTCCAGGATCATGTTGAGCGGCTTGTCGCCGAACATGACGGTCTGCTCGATGCACCATTCGTATTCGGCCTCGGTCTCGCCTTTCCACGCGAAAACCGGGATGCCCGCGGCGGCGATGGCGGCGGCGGCATGGTCCTGGGTGGAGTAGATGTTGCAGCTGGACCAGCGGACTTCGGCGCCCAGTTCAATCAGCGTCTCGATCAG
>RGVZ01000466.1 GCA_010029825.1 bacterium
CTGGTCAAACCGGACCTACTGGGGAAACCGGACCTACGGGACAAACCGGACCTACTGGGGAAACCGGACCTACTGGTCAAACCGGACCTACTGGGCAAACTGGACCTACCGGTGAAACCGGACCTACTGGACAAACTGGACCTACTGGTGAAACCGGACCTACTGGGGAAACTGGACCTACTGGTGTTTCTGGTGATAAATTTTTAACTAGCACAACAATTACGTATAATGTGTATACAAATTTAATTTCCGGTTCAGCCATTACAATTACAGTAGGAACCCAATTGGCATATATTACGGGAAATTCAGTAATTGTTGTAAATAATACGGAAAATACACATCATTTTGAAGCAACCGTAACTTCATATAGTTCAGTTAACGGAACATTAGTATTAACTGATTTCAAGAATATAACAAATGTAAATGCTTTTAATACGGATGCAATATATAATGTAAATTTAGATGGTATTGATGGACCTACTGGTCCTACCGGTCAAACTGGTACTACCGGTCAAACTGGTCCTACTGGTGTATCCGGTGATAAATTCAATACATCCAGTAGCGCAATAACTATTTCACCAAGTTATGATGGTTCTGTATCATTAACAGTTGGAACTGAATTGGCATATTTATCCGGAAATAGTGTCGTTGTAGTAGATTCTATGAATGTATCAAATAGGTTTGAAGGAACAGTATCAACATATGATAAAACAGATGGAAGTTTAACTATAATAAATATACGTAATGTGACTGGAATATTTGGTTTAACTGATAACATATATAATGTAAATTTGGATGGTATTGATGGACCAACGGGTCAAACTGGACCTACTGGTGAAACTGGCCCTACGGGTCATACTGGACCTACCGGTGAAACCGGTCCTACTGGTGAAACCGGACCTACTGGACCTACTGGGGAAACTGGACCTACTGGTCAAACTGGACCTACTGGGGAAACTGGACCTACCGGTGAAACTGGACCTACCGGTGAAACTGGACCTACTGGGGAAACCGGCCCTACTGGGGAAACCGGACCTACCGGTCAAACTGGACCTACTGGACCGCGTGGAACAGATGGTGTCATAGGACAAGATGGTGAAACCGGTCCTACCGGTGAAACTGGACCTACTGGTGAAGCTGGACCTACTGGACCGCCTGGAACAGATGGTATCATAGGACAAGATGGTGAAACAGGTCCTACTGGTAATACGGGTGCTACTGGACCGATTGGAATTGGTAATACGGGTACTACTGGTCCTACTGGTCCTGTGGGTGATGCTACAAATACCGGCGCAACCGGACCTGCTGGTGATACTGGTTATACTGGTGCTACGGGCCCAACCGGTCCAAGTATTTGGATTACAACAGGTAATGATATATATTATAATGCAGGCGAAGTCGCAATTGGAAAAACATCCCCTTCTTATGAATTAGATGTAAGTGGTTCTATACAAGTAAGTCAATTCATTCGGGTCAATAAAATGACTGAACAAATATTTAATTTTGTATCTGGCAGCAATTCGAATGTAGCAACCTCGACGACTATGACAATTGACTATAACAATGGTGCAATCTATTATATCGGTACAACATATACGAATTCTCTATCCAATCCATTTTCATTATCTATATTAAATTTGAATACAGCTACCGATACGTTTAGAAGTTTCTCACTAACATTATTGATGGATATAGGTACTAATCATCTCTATGCAGATACATTGTATTTGAGTTCAAATTCAACCGCCGGAACAACTGCAAATACACCTGTATACCCTGACGGAAGTGTATCTGTAAATAGTGAAGCTACAACTATCATACAATCATTTACCATTATATACAGTAGTGGATTATGGCGTATTTTCTCTTCCGTAACTAATTACTATTAGGCATATTATAATATTTTCTGTCATATATATATATGCCATATTCCATTCGAAAAGTTAACAAAAAACCATGTTATCGTGTCTATAACAAAAAAAGCAAAAAAGTATTTGCCAAATGCTCTACCC
>RGVZ01000467.1 GCA_010029825.1 bacterium
GAGGTTGACACCTTGTCTGGAGACTCCATCGCGGTTTTTCGCCTGCCAGTAGTGGCGGATCAGTCGATCACCACAGTCGTAAGTGGGACATATGCGAACGCAACGTATCGGGTGCCGTTCCGCGCCCTCGTCAGAGTGTCCCCAAGCGTATCAAGCACCGATGTCGCCGTCTGGTATGGAGGTGGCGGGGACGTTGTGACGATCCACGCTGGCTCATGGATGAGCGCGCGGCGGGTGACGCTGTACGACTAGCCTCAAATCCACTGGCACAACTGCGCCCACGACGAACTCTGTTTGGCAAGGCCGTTGCGGTGACTTGCCACGGGTCGCGTGTGGAAAAAAATCGTAGACGCGACTGGCGGCGGCGATACGATAGCGGCATGGACGTGCTTCAGTCGCTGCGGGACTTGCTCAATCACCGGACGAACGACCCAGGCGGCTACGAGATCGTCCTGGAGTGCTGGATCGAGTCTGCCGCAGACGAGATCGAGCGACTGAGGGCCGAGAACAAGCGGCTTCGTGAGTCCGTCGGAGACTGGGAGGCAGCCGCCGAAACAGCGGGGCTTGTGTGTCGCAACACTGACAGCGGGCCAAGTCTGGTTCGCTCCTGAGCGATCACGGCGTTATCTCGTTCTGGAAAATGGAAAATGGCAGACATTCTGGCCGACTACCGCGAGTGGCGAGACCAGCAAGCCGCTCGCGTCAGCACCCATAGCGACGGGTGCCATATGTGGCACCGCGATTGCATGATCCGCCGGCTCGCGGACGCCTTGGAGGTTGAGCAGGCGAAACGTACGCTCACCACCCCGGAGCGGTTCGTCTTGCGACAGGTGATGGACATCTACGCCGACCGTGACGATGTCGCCAGCAACGAGATCGCGGCTGTGATCGATGGGCTGCTGGAGAGGACGAAGTCGGAACACGGAAGATCAACAGCAGCGGACGCAGGACATGACTGACTTCTCGCCGCTCACTGCCGGAATCATCTTCCTCACCTACGTCGCCGTGGACATCCTCTACGCCGCGTACATCATCTGCGTCGAGCGTCGCAGCGCGATGGCTGCGGCAGCGATCTCGTCGCTCCTCTACTCGCTCCTCGCGTACGGCGTGATCACCTACTCTTCCAATCCGCTGTACCTCGTTCCGCTCGCCGCCGGCGCGTTCGTCGGCACCTACGCCACGGTCTCGTTCAATCGAAGGGACAATCCGTGAGTCTCGTCAGTGACCTCAGGCTGCTCGCCGGCTACCACATGGGGACAGACCTCGTCGAGAGACTGGCCCACGCCGAGCAGTGCCAGCAGAAGCAGCGAGACGCACTGGTGGCGGCGGCCGACGAACTGGAGAAGGGCCACGCCCAGTGGCGGCTCCTGTCCGAGGAGGAGCCCCAAGACCAGCGAGTCCTGGTGGTGCGGGACATCCCCGGCGCGGCGAGGTACGTCGACGTGATGGTCTGGGTTGCCGAGCCCGACAGCGGACTGCCTCCACTGAGCAGCAAGCAGCACGTCACGCACTGGATGCCGCTTCCGCCCCTGCCAGCGGACGACAAGTAGCCACAGAACACGCAGGATCAGGAGCATCGAACACAGGAGCAACCATGACGAACGAGGGAGATGAGATGTCCGCTGCATCGCTTGGTTCTCGGCCGGTGGCGTGGGCGGTCTGGTCGCCTGCCTTTGGCTACCCGTTTGGCGATGCGGCAATCTTCAAACGGAACGAACTCGCAATAGAAATGTGCGTGATGAATGGGTACAACGTGGACGACATTATTCCGTTGTATCGCAAGCCGATGCTGGCAGACGAGGAGTTGAAGGCGATCCGAAGGGCGGCGGCAGTGGCGCGCGAGATGCATGACTCGCGGCTAGAGGCTGCGTTGGGCGGCCTACTGGAACGACTAGGCTGAGAACGCGCAGGATCAGGAGCATCGCATGAGCGACGAAACGAAACCGCAGGGCTCGGCAGCGATGTCTCCTGCATCCGCTGGTTCTCAAATGGAACTAACCAGCAGGCTGG
>RGVZ01000468.1 GCA_010029825.1 bacterium
GACAACGCGGTTAACGTAATCGCCGTCTTGCCAGCCCCCACGGGCGCTAAAATCATCGCGCGATCTTGTCCGTACAGAAAGTCTGCGGCTACTTCTTGGTAAGGTCTAAGGACCATTTTTGTATCCCTTCTAGTGTCCAGATGACTGTATATTTTTGGTTGAGTTGGCGCATGGTTGCGCCGAAGTGTTCCTGTAGTTTGCTGAGTTTGCCCCCCTTGGTTTTGAGTTCCACAAACCACGTCGAACCGTCTGGCAGACACGCTACACGGTCAGCCACGCCCCGAACGCCGGGGCTTGTAAACTTGTACGTCTTGCCGCCCATCGTCTCGACGGTCCAGACAAAGTGACGTTCGATTTCGCTTTCTTTCATGCCGCCATCATATCTTGCAAAAAAGTTGTTGACAAGCAGATCGTGATCGGGCAAAGTAGCGACTCCAACCACTTCACTAAACGGGAATCCAAAGTGAAAATCATCCTAGAGCGCGAAGAGATCAAGAACATCCTCATTACTTACCTTGAGTCACTCCTTCCGAACGCCAAGTTCAACAAGTGTGACTTCGATTGCAGCGGGTATTCCACGCTGTACAAGGTCACCATCAGCCATGAAGAGGAGTCCGCAGAATGAACCGCATCCACAAAATGGAAGACGACAACGGCGACTTTGAGCCGTTGGACCTGACCCCCGTGTTCTACAAAGGCGACGTAATGTGTGTGCCGCATTGGCGCATCAAGAACACTTGGGTAGCCCCCGGCGGCAAAACCTACACCACCGCTGAACTGCTGGCCCTCGGCGCTAAAGTGTCCCTGTCGCTGCTCTGGCAGCGCGGGTGGGTCACGAAGATGCTGGGGCGTCACAACCCTGCGATGCTGTCGCAGGAATCACTTACGAACCTGATCAAAGGGAAAGCAAATGCACTCTAATATTGTAGGCGGCTCGACCGCCAAGCGCGTGGTCAACTGCCCCGGCAGCGTGGCGCTGGTGCAGAAGATGCCCCCGCGTGTGGCGGGCGACGCCGCCGATCAGGGTACGCTGTGCCATAGCGCAATGGCGATGCTATTAGAAGATCCATCGCTTGAGATCAAGAGCGTACTTGGCATGACCGAGAACGACCAGACCATGACCGAGGACCTGATCGACGAGAAGATCGTCCCGGCGATGGCGGCGTTGAACGAGATCGACCCAGACGGCGACATGGAGTACAAAGTCGAGTCGCACGTTAACTTTGGCAAACTGCTTCCGGGCGTGTTCGGGTCTGCGGACCTGATCGGTCGGATCGACGACCGCGCCATCATTCTTGACTGGAAGTTTGGGCGCGGTGAAGTAGACGTCGAAGAGAACGAGCAGTTGCTCTTTTACGCCGCTGCGGCCATGCGGACCAAGGGGCTGGAATGGGCGTTTGAGGGCGTGTCTGAGGTCGAGATGGTCATCGTCCAGCCGCCAGCGGTTAAGCGTTGGACGACTACGGTCGCGCGCGTTAAGCAGTTTGAGCGTGAGTTGGTCGCGGCCGTTACGACGTCGGCGCATTCATACGCCCCTCTGAGCGTTGGCGATCATTGCCGCTACTGCCCCGCTAAACCGATCTGCCCGCAGATGACCGGCGCGGCAGAGCGGGCGCTGCGGGTGCAGATTAAGGATTTGGACCCCGCGAAGATCGGCGAATACTTGGCGACTGCCGATCTGGTTGAGGATGAAGACAAGGCTTACGAGGCGCTAGTTAAGCTAGGCGCGCAGCCTGACGATTTGATGGAGACAACTCTGTTGTCGCCAGCAAAGGTTGAGAAAATCTTGAAAAAGAGTAAACTCAGCCTCCCCGATGACATCGTAGTCGCGGTGTCGTCGGGAACCACAATCGCCCCGGAAAGTGATTCTCGGTCGGCGGTTGTGTTCCTTCCCGAGCAGATGAAAACTGCTCTTTCTAAACTTGGATGAAATCATGTCAAATTTAGTAGCTTTCAATAAAGCAGGTCTTCCCGCTCTCGCAGCAATCGCAACGGCAATCAAAACCGTTG
>RGVZ01000469.1 GCA_010029825.1 bacterium
AATTGGAGATTACGCTAAATCTAATAATATTCGATTAACAATGCATCCAGCTCAGTTTTGTGTATTATCTAGTAAATCTGAAGATGTTGTTAGTAATGCATTTGGTGAATTAAATCACCATTGTGAAATTTTAGATAGGATGGGTCTTGGTAAAAATAGTGTTATTATTATTCATGGTGGTGGTGTTTATGGTAATAAAAGTAAAGCATTACAACGTCTGGAAGAAAATATATTGAATTTGCCTAAAAACACACGTGATCGTCTTGTATTGGAAAATTGTGAAATGTCTTATACAGTTCATGATCTATTACCACTTAGTGAAAAATTAAAAGTACCTATTGTTATTGATTATCATCATGATAGTATATACGAATCACAATATCCAATTGAACATTATCATGAACGCGTATTTAATGTATGGATTGAACGTGGTATTAAACCAAAAGTTCATATTAGTAATAGTATTCCTGGTATAGAAGTTTCAGATACAAAAACTGCACGACGTAAACATTCTGACTATATACAGTATATTCACCAACCATTATTAAATATAAAATTTCCTATTGATGTTATGTTAGAATGCAAAATGAAAGAACAAGCTTTATTAAGATTAATACAAAAATGAAATTATTTTAATATGACAAAATTTATATTAGTGTTACAGTAATAAGCCTTTTTCATGTAATTTAAAAAAATAAAAAACAACTTCATTTATATATATGACTGTTAATTAAATTGTATTACGTACATTTGGTGTTTTTAAATTAATAATGAATAGATAACTAGGAAAAATTAAGATGGATTCAAATTTTTCATTATTAATTATTATCGTTTTATTAACAACTTCATGGTATTATTATACTAAGTATAAGGAATACGAAAAGGAAAATACTTTTTTACAAAATAATGTGACCAAAATGAATATGGAAAATTCTAATTATCGTACTCGTATAAAAGATTTACAAAAATATAAAAATGATGTTAGTAAAACTTTTAAAATTTTGGATACAGAATTAACAAATATAAATAATCACGTAGAAAAAAGTAATAATCATCATTTTCAATTAACAACTAATCCTGTTAACCCTATTAACTTGACCAGGAATGGAGTAGAAGCTCACTCCGGTAGAGTTAATTTGTTAACACCTGACATGTTAAATAATTTAATTGATAATATGAATCAAGAATTTAATTTTTTTACACCATCAACTGACAATATACCTGGATCTATTATAAATCCAACTACTTATAATACAAACTCTACTATTTATAGACACCAACACCCACGCAACCACCAACAGCAATATCAACAGCAACATGAACAACAACACGAACAACAACACGAACAGCAATATCACTATCAACACGAACAGCAACAACACGATCAACACCACGAACAGCAACACGAACAGCAACAACACGATCAACAACATGAACAACAACATGAACAGCAATATGAACACCAACACGAACAGCAACATGAACACCAACATGAACACCAACATGAACACCAACACGAACAACACGAACAACAACATGAACAACAACACGAACAACAACATGAACAACAACATGAACAACGACACCAACAGCAACAGCAACAGCAACATGAACAGCAACATGTATTGGTTAATTCTGTTGTAACAAATGAAACTCCGACGTTAGGATCAACTATTTTAAGATCAATGTCATTTCCTAATTTGCCAAATGCGTATCAAAGATTAATGATCCCTATATCGGATACTATTATTGGTCGTAGACACGTAGATAATTCAACAACTGACAATGGTATAAAATAATTAACTGGTATTAATTTATTATTTAATGCTAAAATTTAATTTCTTTTTAAAAGTTATAAATTAAGGATATATTAACATTATGATTTTTAAAATGCAAGATGGTCGTGCTTTTACAGATTTCACGCCTTCGTGTATGTTAAATACACTATTACAAAATAAATACAAAACATCTAATTCACACGAATATAGATATTATTTACAACGAAATGC
>RGVZ01000470.1 GCA_010029825.1 bacterium
TAGCCTGTGAATCCAGTCCATCCCGTATATCCCGTATACCCACTATAACCCGTATACCCACTATATCCTGTGAAGCCTGTGTACCCTGTAAAACCCGTATAACCACTATAGCCGGTGAATCCAGTCCATCCCGTATATCCTGTGTAGCCACTATATCCTGTGAAGCCTGTGTACCCTGTAAAACCCGTATAACCACTATACCCTGTGAATCCAGTCCATCCTGTATATCCTGTGAAGCCTGTGTACCCACTATAACCCGTATACCCACTATATCCTGTGAAACCTGTGTACCCTGTAAAACCAGTATAACCACTATATCCTGTAAAACCTGTGTACCCTGTAAAACCCGTATAACCACTATATCCTGTGAAGCCTGTGTACCCACTATAGTGGATATAGTGGGTATACGGGTTATAGTGGGTATACGGGATATACTGGATGGACTGGATTCACAGGCTATAGTGGTTATACGGGTTTTACAGGGTACACAGGCTTTACAGGATATAGTGGGTATACGGGATATACAGGATGGACTGGATTCACAGGTTATAGTGGATATACCGGATATAGTGGATATTCTGGCTATACAGGGTATTCTGGATATACGGGATATACAGGATTTACCGGATTTACGGGTTTTACGGGGTTTACAGGGTATACGGGTTATAGTGGATATACGGGATATACGGGATGGACTGGATTCACAGGGTATAGTGGATATACGGGTTATAGTGGATATAGTGGGTATACGGGTTATAGTGGATATACGGGATATACTGGATGGACTGGATTCACAGGCTATAGTGGTTATACGGGTTATAGTGGGTACACAGGTTATAGTGGATATAGTGGGTATACGGGATATACGGGATGGACTGGATATACGGGTCCAACAGGAATCCAAGGACTTCCGGGGACTGCCGGAGGTCTTGTGTTATATTTAGATAATACAACAGAAACAATAAATTCTACGACATACTACCAAATGGATAATCTTTTAGGTGCGAGCCAAGTTTCTTATTCCCAATCCATTCCCCAAAGCACATCAAATTTATTAACCAGACGTTACCATCTGGGTTATGGGATTTTAATGTTTGGGCATCTAATAATGCAAATTCTGGATTACAAATTTATTTTGTTATAAAAATTATGCAACCTGATGGTACTATTGTAAGCACCGTAGGAACATCAAATATCGTTAATATTATCAGTAGTAGTTTATCAGAATATAATTTATCTACATATGTTCCTACCACAACTATCAATACAGGAAATAGAATAATTATGGAAGTTTATGCAAATAATACTGATATTACTTCCCATACGTTAACATATAGTTGGGGAATTTCATCAACTCCTTCGCATATTCATACATCTATTTCTATTGCTATAGTAGGACCTACCGGTGCTCAAGGATTGGGTGGTACGTTAGGTTCATATGGAAATTTTTTGTATTATAATTTAACACCACAAAGTTTTACTACATCACCGCAAGCATTTTTACTGAACACTACGGTAGAAAATAATTCAGTTGATTTAGGAACTCCATCCTCACGAATTGTTATTTCTAAAACTGGAACTTATAATTTTCAATTTTCTGCACAATTGTATGCAAGTTCTGGTGCTACAAATGCAATTATATGGTATAGAGTAAATGGGATAAATATTCCTGAAAGTTCCACAGATGTTCATTTAGTAAATAATGAGTATACGGTAGCATCTTGGAATTTTGTTCAAACAATGAATTCAGGAGATTATTTTGAATTGATGGGAATTTCTGAAGGTTCTGGTAATCCTTTTGATGTTATTTCTTTTGCATCTAATGCAAATAGACCTGGTATTCCTGGGTTAATATTAACCGTTTCTCAAATTATGTACACCCAGTTAGGTTATACCGGTGCTACAGGATTTACAGGATATACGGGATGGACTGGAAGCACTGGTTTCACAGGGTACAGTGGGTATACGGGTTATAGTGGGTATACGGGGTATACGGGATGGACTGGA
>RGVZ01000048.1 GCA_010029825.1 bacterium
GCTCAGAATGACGGGGCGGAGAGGATTCTTCGCCTTCGGCTCAGAATGACGGGGCGGAGAGGATTCTTCGCCTTCGGCTCAGAATGACGGGGACGGCAAGCGGATGGTGAAGGTCGCGCCCTGGCCGAAGGTGGACGTCACGTCGATGGTTCCCGAATGAAGGCCGACCATGGCCTTGGTGAGGCTCAGGCCGACGCCGGCGCCGCCGCTGGCGCGGTTGCGCGCCGTGTCCGCGCGGTAGAACGGATCGAAAATATACGGCAGGCTCTCCGAGGGGATGCCTTCGCCCTGGTCAACCACCTTGAAGATCACTTCGCCGGCGGCGCGTATCATTTCGAGTTGGACCGTTGATCCGGCGGCGGAATGCTTTGCCGCGTTCAGCAACAGATTCTTGATCGCGATGGACAGGTAACCGGCCGAGGCGCGGAATGTGCCCAGGTCGTGTTCCGCAGATTCCGTCGACTCCCCGGAGTACGGTGTCACGAGCGTTACGTTGCGTTTGTCGAACACAGGCTGCACGGACTCGCGGATCGCATCGATGAAATGACTTGCGTCCACCTCCGCCCATTGCATCGCGACGGATTTGCTCTCGGCGCGCGCCAGAAGCAACAAATCTTCGATGATCCCTGACATCTGCGAAGTCTCTGTCAGGATGTTGCGCAGGGCCTCGCGGTATTCTTCCGGCGGGCGTTCGCGGCGCAGCGCCAGTTCAGCCTCAGCGCGCAGCACGGCAACCGGCGTGCGGAGTTCGTGGGACACATCGCCGCTGAATCGGCGCAGGCGCTTGAACGCGTCCTCAAGGCGCGCGAGCATGCCGTTGAACGTCTCGGCGAGGGCGCGGAGTTCGTCATGCGCCGGCGGCAGGTCGAGGCGCTGCTCGAGGTCCTTCGCGCCGAGTCCCGCGGCGGCAAGTTGCATGTCGTGCACCGGCTTCAGTGCCCGCTTGGTCAGCAAATAACCGAGAAGCGCCGACAACAGGACGCCCGTCGGCAGGGCGATCCACAGCACAAGACTGATCGTGTCCAGAGCGTGCACCGTCGAATCGAGTGGCGCGCCGACTTGAATCAGCTCGCCCGTGAACTTGCCTTCTTGCAGGACCGGCAGTGTGACCTGGCGGAACGGGTTGCCGGTGCGCTTGCCGACAAAACTCTCGAACGTCTCGAGGCCGCGCTCTGCCCGGCGCCACGCGCGCGCGGTCACGGGCAGGTTGACCCGTATGTTCGGCGTGCGCGCGCTGACTTTGCCCGACAAGTCGACGAGCTGCGCGTACGGGCGCGTGTGCCTCTCGCCAAAATGGCGCGACAGGAATTCCTGGATGAGCGGTGGGCTCAGTGGTTTGGCGTAACGCGCGTCATTGATCGATTTTGCCGACGCGAGCAGCGCGGCGTCGACCTGCTGGTAGAGGTTGTGCTCGACGATGCGGTGGATTCCGAGGCCGATCGCGGCAAAAAACACCGAGAGCCACACGGCGTGGCCCAGGGTGAGTCGCAACCTGACGGGAATCCTGTCGAGGATCACTTGCTGGCATCCAGCATGTAGCCGTGACCGCGCATGGTCTTGATCATCGGAAAATCGAAGGCCTTGTCGATCTTGTTGCGCAAGTACCCGACATAGACATCGACGACGTTGGAGGTCGGCTCGAAGTTCATGTCCCAGACGTGTTCAGAGAGCTGCGTGCGCGTCAGGACAGTTCCGGCGTGACGGGCCATGTACTCGAGCAGCGCGAATTCCTTCGCCGTGAGGTCAATCTTCGCGCCGGCGCGGGTGACTTCCTTGCGGGCCGGGTCGATCTTGAGGGGACCGACTTCAATCACGGCGCCCGTCTCGTGCGGGAGGCGGCGCAACAGCGCGCGCACGCGTGCCATGAGTTCGTCGAGGCTGAAGGGCTTTTTAAGGTAATCGTCCGCGCCGGTGTCGAGGCCGGTCACCACATCGGTCGGGGTGTCTTTCGCGGTCAGGATCAATACCGGCGTGTGGATCCCGGATTGGCGCAGGGTTTTCAGGACGCTGAGGCCGTCTTTGCGCGGCAGCATCAAGTCCAGCACGATCAAGTCGTAAGGATTCTCAAAGGCGCACCATTCAGCCTCCTGGCCGTCTTGAGCCAGATCGACCGCGTAGGATTCCTCGCGGAGCGCGCGGACAACAACGCTTGCCAACGGAGCATCGTCCTCGACCACAAGAATTCTCATAAGATCCCCTTAAAATTCCATAAAATAGGCCGTTTGCTTTTAATCTAATGTCCCAAGGATGTGAAGAACTTAAGTTGCGGTTGACCGGGTGACCCCTTCCGGGGTTAAAAAGCCCTGATAATATTGCCAAAATGCGCAGACGTATTTGCGTATCCGTACATGGGAAATTTTTGGGAGAGGCTCATGGCTCAGGGTTCCGGAAGCGGTTTGACGAAGGTTGCGGTTCTCGGTTGCGGCAAGGTCGGACGGCTGGTTTGCCACCTGCTGGCCGATTCGGGCGACTACGCGGTCACGGCGGTCGACGCCCATCTGAGCCAGGCCAAGAAAGTGTCCCATTCCAGCGCCGGACGCTCTGTTCCCAACGTGACGGCCAAGGCTTGTGACCTGGGTAACGCGCGTGAATTGGCGGAAGTTTTGAAAGGCCACGACTACGCATTGTCGTGCGCGCCGTTTCATTTGAACCTCGAGATCGCCCGCGTCTGCAAGGAAGTCGGGGTCAATTACCTGGACCTGACGGAAGACGTGCAGACGACCAAGGGTGTCCGCGAACTGGCCGAGGGTAGCAAACTGGCCTTCATCCCCCAGTGCGGTCTGGCTCCGGGATTCATCACCATCGCGGCGCACAACCTGGCCGTCGAGTTCGACAAGGTTGACGAGATCAAGATGCGCGTCGGCGCGCTGCCGATGTATCCACACAACGCTCTCAAGTACAACCTGACGTGGAGCACCGAAGGCCTGATCAACGAGTACGGCAATCCGTGCGAGGCAGTGGTCGACGGCAAGTTGAACCTGGTGGCGCCGCTGGAAGGTTACGAGCGATTCAGCCTGGACGGCATCGAGTATGAGGCCTTCAACACGTCGGGTGGACTGGGCAGCCTCGCCGAGACATACGACGGCAAGGTCCGTAACTTGAACTACCGCAGTGTGCGTTATCCTGGACACCGCGACATCATCGCGCTGCTCATGAATGACCTGCAGCTGAACTATGACCGCGACCTCTTGAGGAAGATTTTCGAGAAGTCCCTGCCGCACACGCACCAGGACGTCGTCCTGATCATGGTGACGGTGTCGGGCTGGAAAAATGGCCTGCTGTCGCAGAAGTCATACTGCAAGAAGATCTACAACGCGCCGATCCGTGACGAGCACTGGGGCGCGATCCAGATCACGACCGCGGCGGGCATCACGGCCGTGCTGGACATCCACAGGCAGGGCAAGTTGCCGAAGAGCGGATTCGTCCGTCAAGAGGACGTCTCCTTCAAGGACTTCCTCGCGAACAGGTTCGGGCAATACTACGCCTGATACCCGTTTGCTTTCCGCGACTTGCGGATGGTTGGCATAAATCAAGCAGGTGAACAGACAACCTTGAGAGGAGGTCTGTTCATGAGCTTGAAATATTTTTCCCTGATCAGTGGAATCGTGCTGATGATCATCGGTGTCGCGGGTTTTTTCCCGGCGATGGTGTCGCCTCTTCCGGAAACGGCTCCGAAGCTCGCGATAGTTTACGGCTCGGGCCTCTTGTGGGGCACGTTCCCGGTTAACATCCTTTCCAACCTGTTTCACACCTTGTTTGGCGTTTGGGGCGCGAGCTGCTTCGGTTCGACCTACGCCGCGCGCAGTTACGCACGCGCGACCGCGGTCACGATGGGTATCCTTGCCATCTTCGGTTTCATCCCGGTGCTCAACACCGTCCTGGGATTGATGCCGGTGCAGGGCAACAATATCTGGTTGCACGGTCTTGTCGCGGTGAGCGCCGCGTGGTTCGGTTACGCCAGCTCGGCTTCAGAGCTCGTTCGCAAGGCGGACAAGTTCGTCCCTGGTGAGAAGCCCCGGGTCGCCTCCGAGTCCAAGCCCGAACAAAAACGCGCTTCGTGATTCAGTTGGCTGGCTGCTCAGGCATGGGGGCTTCGGGGGAAAGTTCGCCCGGAGCCGTCTTGCCTGCGCCCTTGTAGTATGTCGGATCTTGCGGACAGGTTTGGGACATGTCCGAGTTCAGCACCGGCAAGAACTGCAATGTGTTGCGCCGGCATGGCTTGCCATCCGGAGTGCGGCCACTGCACGCGGAGACCGCGGTGAGGATGGAACCTGCGATGACGAGCGACTTCAACGATGAAACGGCGCGGGCACGGGTCATTGGAAGAACCTCCTGATCAGATCCAACAAACTATCACACCAACTTGCTCTTTCAACCCGCTCTTTCAAGGGACCTGACATGGAACGGTCGCGTGGTCGACTTGCCTTTGTCGAGCGACTGCAAGAGTTGATTCAGACGGCGCAGGGGCGGTTCGTCCCCGACATGCCGGTAGTCATGACTCCATACGATCTGTTCACCCTTCACGACAAAAAAGCCCGGCATCTGCCAGAAGTTGCCCTTGGGCAATGAGTCGAAGTTTCCTTTCAATGTGGCCCGTATCCTCGACAAAAGGGCTCCAGGACTCAAGAGGTTCATGACACTCGCGCTTGGGACCCCGAATTCCTTGTAGAAGAACTGCGCGGGATCGCTGATCGCCTTGGCGCGCGACCAGTATCGATTGAAGAACGCCTGTCCGCTCGCGACATCCTCCTGAAAGAAGAAAAGCACATCCGGATAGTCGGGATTACGGGTGCTGGCGGCGCGGATATCGCGCACGGTTTCCTTGCAGAACTGGCAGCCAAGATGGCGCAGGAATACCATCAGGACCGGTTTGTCGGGGTGGTACTGTTTGCGCAGCGGACCCTTCTTGATTCCGACCCCCTCGACCTGATGGTCGAGTATTTCCCTGGTCAAGGACCGGTAATGCAACATGTCGTATTCCCGTCAAGAAAACTGGTCAAATTGGATGCACATGCCAAACCTGTTACGTGATCAGAACAGTTTACCAGATGGACGGGGTTCGGGTATCGTTTGGGTCCATGACAAGGACTTCCCAGAGATTCAAGGCATTCTGGCCGGCGCTTTTCACCGGCGGCTTGTTGTTTTCCGGACCCGCGCACCCGGAGGCGCCCGGCGCGCGGATCCGCGTTGGTGTTGTTTTTGACAAGGGTGGTCGCGACGACCGGTCGTTCAATTCCGCCGCGTGGCGGGGACTTGACCGCGCGAAACAAGAACTCGGCATCGACGGAAAGTATGTCGAGGCCATGGATGACAACGCTTACGAACCCGCCATCAGGACCTTTGCCCGCAAGAAGTTTGACCTCGTCACCGCCGTCGGGTTTTCGCAGGCAGAACCGGTATCCCGGGTCGCCGCGGATTTTCCGGACCGGCGCTTCGCGCTGGTCGACTCCGTGTCACCCCAGCCAAACGTCAGGTCCCTGGTATTCGGTGATCACGAGGGCGCGTTCCTGGCCGGGGCCGCGGCCGCGTTGAAATCTTCCACGGGCAAGGTAGGATTCATCGGGGGCATGGATGTGCCCCTGATCCGTCGTTTTGACATGGGATTCAAGGCTGGCGCGCGCCACATCCGGAAAGACGTCCAGGTTTTCTCGAATTTCGTCGGCGTGACGGTGGACAGCTGGAACAACCCGCCGAAAGCCAAGGAACTGGCGCTGGCGCAATACAACAACGGCGTGGACGTCATCTACGTTGCCGCTGGCGCCTCGAACGCGGGTGTTTTTGACGCGGCCGGCGCGAAGTCAAGATACGCGATTGGCACCGACTCCAACCAGAATGGCATGCGGCCCGGCCGGGTGTTGACGAGTATCCTCAAACGGATCGACGTGGCGGTGTTCCAGACAATTTCGGATGTGCGGGATGGCAAATTCACCGCCGGCAAGATGGAATTCGGCGTGGCCAACGGCGGGATCGATTACGCGGTGGATCGTCATAACGAGGGTGTGTTGACTCCTGAACTACGCGCGAGGCTGGACGACATCAAACGCCAGATCGCCTCTGGCGCGATCAAGGTCCCTGACTATTACACCGAGGCCGACCGTGCGTCGTACAACAAATAAAGTGACCGCGGCTGCCGGAAAATTGCGGATTGAGGCGCGCGGCCTCACCAAGTCTTTTGGCCAGCTGCTCGCGAACGACGACGTGACGTTCCACGTCGAGACAGGCGAGATTTTGGGCCTGGTCGGGGAGAACGGCGCCGGCAAGTCGACGTGCATGAACATGCTCTTCGGGCATGTGGCGCCCGATCGCGGATTCGTCGTCGTGAATGGCGAGGAAATCCGGTTTCGCAGCCCGCGCGAGGCGATCGCTGCCGGCATCGGCATGGTTCACCAGCATTTCCTGCTGGCGCCAGCGTTGAGCGCCCTGGAACACCTGGAACTCGTCGCGGGTGGCGGCATCCGCGAACGGGCGATGGCTCACATGAAGGATCTCGGGTTTGACGTTGATCTCGCCGCCAGGGTCGAAGAACTCCCGGTCGGCAAGCAGCAACAACTGGAGATCCTGAAAGTGATTTGCCAGGGGGCGCGGGTGATCATCCTCGATGAGCCGACAGCCGTCCTGACCCCGGTGGAGGTCCAGCCATTCTTGAGATGCCTTGAACGGCTTCGTGATTCCGGCCATGCCGTCATCCTCATCAGCCACAAGCTCGATGAGGTTTTGCAAGTCTGCGGGCGCGTCGTCGTGATGCGTGGCGGGCGCGTGACTGGTGAATTTGACAACTCCCCGGGCAGAGGCGCGGCATCGGTGGATTCCCTGGCGGCCGCCATGATGGGCGAGGACGTCCTGCGCAAGGAGGCGTCGCGGTCGCGCGCCGCGAGGACGGGCGACTTCATGACGGGCGAGTTTATTCCGGCGCTGGTGATCGATGATTACCGCCGTGTGGCGGGGCGGGACGCGCTGGATTTGTCGTTGGTCGTCAATCGCGGTGAGATCGTCGGCATCGCCGGGGTCGAGGGCAACGGACAGGACGCACTGTTTCGCGCGATCCTCGGTCTGTTCCCGGCAGGCGCGACGGGTTTTGGCGCGCGACACAAGGAATCGGGTCGGATCGCGATCTCAGGACGTGATGTGAGGGGCCTGAGACCAAGGGACATCCGGCGCGCGGCGCGCGTCGCTCTCCTGCCTTTTGACCGGCGTGACGAGGGGCTTTTGCTGGACGAGGGCCCGGCGACGAATTTGCTGCTTTCCGGGGTGGATCCTCGATCAACTGGATGGACAGGATGGCTGCTGGATTGGGAAAAACTGCGTCGCCACGCCCGTGATCTCTTCGTCAAATACGGGGTCTCGTCTTCGGGGATCGACGCGGCGGTCCGGTTACTGTCCGGCGGCAACCAGCAGAAATTCCTGGTCGCGCGTGAGTTGGAGCAGAACCCGGACCTGGTTCTGGCGGCGCATCCAACCCGGGGCGTTGACTTGCGTGCCGCGCGGAACATTCACGACGCGTTGTTCGCCGCGCGGGATCGTGGCGCCGGCGTGCTCCTGGTATCAAGTGACCTCGACGAACTGTGCCGCCTCAGTGACCGCGTCGTCGTGATGCTGCGCGGACGGATCGCGAGGGAATTCACGCCCGCGACCGATGGCGGTTTTGACATCGCGGGAATCGGTCTCGCCATGACGGGAGGAGTACGCTCATGAAGGGCGCGGCGATCCTGGCTGGACTCGTTGTTGGATTGTGCGCCGCCGCGGTCGCTGGCGAAAATCCGTTGCATGTTTTCGGGGTCATGTTGAATGCCGGTTTTGGCACGGCGTATGACGTCGGCATGACACTGGTTTATACCACGCCGCTCATCTTTACGGGGTTGTCGGTGGCCGTGGCTTACCGGGCGGGACTGTTCAACATTGGCGCGGAGGGACAGCTGGTTCTCGGCGCGATGGCCGCGACGGCCGCCGCCCTTGGAATCGGGTCCGTATTTCCTGGTCTCGCGGACGCGTCGTCTGCCGGGCCGCGCGTGATCGCCATGCTGGTCTGCGCGCTGGCGGCAGCGACGGCGGGCGGACTCGCGGGTTTGTTGGTCGGATACCTGCGGGCCCGGCGCGGCAGTCACGAGGTCGTGACTTCGATCATGGTGAATTTTCTTGTGATGGCATTCACGAGCTGGATGGTTCTCGAGAGGTTTCACAGCCTCGACACGCAAAATCCCGAGACGCGGCCTGTCGGGCTGGCGTTCAAGGCATCGAGCCTTCCGTTGTTTGGCGGGGCGCCCGTTACCGTGTGGTTCGTGTGCGGCATGGTCGCGGCTGTTGGTGTCTGGTTTGTTTTCCAAAGGACTCGTTCCGGGTTCGGCATGCTGGCGACGGGCGCGAATCCCGTCGCCACGACATTCGCCGGCATCGACACCGGACGCCAGATGATGCTGGCGATGGCAATCGCCGGAGCCCTGGCGGGACTTGGTGGATTGGGAGATGTTCTCGGTGGGGCGGGGCGTTTCCGGATCGGTTTCTCGTCTGACTACGGATTCACCGGGATCGCCGTGGCATTGCTGGCAGGAGGCAGGCCTGGGGCCGTGGTCGCGTCCGCGTTATTGTTTGGCGCGTTGCACAAGGGGGCTCTTGACCTGGATTTTGAAACGGACCACGTGACCAGGGATCTGGCGACGATCATCCAGGGCTGCGTCATCTTGTTCGCCACGGCGAAGTGGTTCCAGGGGAGAAAATCGTCATGAGCGCGGTCCTGGATTTTGAGTGGATCATGTCGTCCCTGCGACTCGCGTTGCCTCTTCTTCTGGCGGCGATGGGAGGCTTGATTTGCGAGCGGTCGGGAATCGTCAACATTGCCCTCGAGGGTTTGATGGTTGCCGGCGCCCTGTGCGGCGCGATCGTGGTGCATGCCACGGGATCGCAGCCAGCGGGCCTTTTTGCCGCGGCGTTGGCCGGTGGTGTCGCGGCCTGTGTGTATGCCGTTTTCGCGATCCACGGACGTGCCCAGCAAGTCGTGGCCGGCGCGGCGTTCAACATGTTGGCTGCCGGCGCGGCGCCATATGTGACCAAGGCATTGTACGGAATCTCGGGTGGGACACCGTCCATGGAATCTCCTCCTGGCACAGATGGTTCAGGGGAGGTTTTGTTGTACGCGACGACCGCGCTGGCCTTGGCGCTGCCGTTCGGGATCGCGTGGTTCCTGGGCAAGACGCGCGCGGGATTGTTCCTGCGATTCGCGGGTGAGGAGCCCCGGGCTCTTGAGAGCGCGGGGATCAATCCCGCGAGTGTCCGGTTTGGCGCGGTGGTTGCCAGCGGAGTTCTGGCAGGCCTTGGTGGCGCGACATTGTCGGTATTGTTGTCTTCTTCCTTCGCGCGCGGGATGACCGGTGGACGTGGTTTCATGGCACTCGCGGCGGTGATTTTCGCCGGCTGGCGGCCGGTCCCGGCGGCGCTGGTTTGCCTGGGATTCGCGGGAGCCGACGCCGCGCAGATCCGCCTGCAAGGCGGCAGGCATGCTGTTTTCGGAATAGCCCTTCCTGTCCAGTTCATCCAGGCGATGCCTTACTTGATCACATTGGTTGCCATCGCGTTGCGTTCCGGTCCGTCGCGCGCGCCTCGATTCCTTGGCCGGGAATCATGAAGAACAGTCGCGATCACCGGCCTCGACGCGGGCTTTGTGGCGCGACGGGGCGAGGATTTTTTTTCTCGAGTTGGGCCGCGGCGATCCAATTGAGGTCGATGCCGCTGCGATTGTGGCATCTCGCGTATTCTGAACGGATCTCCGGGGCGCGCGACCATCCGAGGATACGGATGGTCTCCGGACTGCGATGGGATTCAGGCAGGCGCGCATCGACAAAAAATTCCGGTCGCAACTTGATGCCGGATGCGCGCCAGACTCCGGCAAGGCAGGCGCAATAATCCGTGAACTTTTTTTCCAGGGCCGGACGGCGCTGTTTGAAGGAATCGATACCGAGGTCCTCGCAGGTTTGCTTCACGCGCCCCAGGCTGTAATCCGCGCACGCGCCCACGAACCGGCTGGTTCGTTCCGAGGTATCGTCAAGCAGTTTGACTGCCATGAGTATGGTGAGTCCGAGGATCGCAACAACAAGAAAGATGTTTGAGTATTTCATCTTGTCCCCGGATTATGGCGTCTGACAAGTACGTGGACCTGTGTAGCCCTCGTCGCAAATACCTGGATCCGACAAACCGCAATAGGCGATGAAATTGACTTCATCGTCACAGCAGTAGCAATTGGTACCTGGGGCAAGTGAACCGGACAGGCCACTGCAGTTGCAGACATTCGAGACGCTGCTCGTGGTACTGGATGATGATGAAGTGGAAGACGACGATGAGGTTCCCGTAGTGGACGAGCCGGTCGATGTGCTGCTTGATGAGCTGCTCGATGATGATGTGGAGCCCCCGCCGGTGGTCGTTGAACTGGAAGATGACGAGCTGGATGAAGAGCTGGTCACCGTAGTTGTGGCTGTTGTCGTGGTGGAAGTCGATCCAGTGGTTGAAGTGACGGTGCTGGATGACGAGCTTGACGAAGATGACGACGTTCCGCCGGTCGTCGAGCTCGACGATGAGCTGCTCGAGCTGGAGCTCGACGATCCGGTTGTCGACGAGGACGTCGTTGGTTGCTGAGACGGCGGTGGCGCGGGCGGAGCCGGTGTCGGGACGGGGGGCGGTGTCGCGGAGACCGTGGTGACTTCCGGGTCCACATAGCAGTCAGAAAGATCGAAGTTGGGAACGGCGGAAGTTTCGCACCCTTGAGTGACGACGTCCCGGATCCTCTTGGTGACTTTCTGGCCGGTCAAGGTGACGCCCTTCCAGACGATGTCTGAGGGTTCGTAGTCACAACCAATGCGGCGGCTCTGCGCGATCGCGATCACGACATAATCGACATTTCCTGCGGTCTCGGCGCAGGTAATCTTGCCGTGGTAAATGCTGTAACGGAAGCGCGGCTTTTCCGTCAGCGCGAAACCAAGGAAGTTTGGCTGGTTGAAGGCGGGTGCCGCGTCGGGATCAACGAGCAGGGTCTCGGAAGCGGTGGCCGGTATCGTTGCGGCGTCACTTCCAAGCTCGGCAACATACATTCCGGTGATGATATCGATGTTTTTCACCGCCTCCGACTGGCGCGCCTTGTAGAGATATTGCTGGACCGCGACGAAGGCCAGAGACGTCAGGATCCCGGCAATTCCGACCGCTACCATGATGTCGACGAGCGAGAAAGCCCTCGTCAACCAGGGATCAAGTGTTCCCCGCCCGGACCAAGGGCGGAAAAACCTGTTATGATTTCGCGGGCATGGTTCTGACACCGGACGTCCTAAGGCTTGTGCACGGTTGTTCCGACCTCTTTATGGACCAAAGTCGGAATCGGGAGCGATAAATTCATGAGATGGTCACTGATTCTATTTTTGCTGATTTCATCAATCTTTTCAGCTTTTTCTTGCAAGCAACGCGGGCGGGGGGCTGACCCTTTGGCCAGGCCGACCGAGCGGAAGATACTCGGGCCGGGTGTGGACTACGATCCGATCGGGGGAACCACGGACCGCGATGAACTTACCCTGGCGGATCGTTTGGCGGATTCATTCGAGGCGCGCCGGGCGCACGGATGGGAAGTTTTCCGGCGTGTGATCCGTCCGGTCAGGATCCAGGGAGAGGTCGCGGCTCTGGTCCCGACCTTCCAGACCTGGTACGACGCCGGGGAAGTCCAGGAGCTGTTCAAGGTTTTCTACGGAATGTTGCGGGAAGAAGGGGCGGGCGCCAACGGGAGCCGCACGCGCGAGGAAATTTTCAGCGCCGCGTGGACGTCCTATCACGAGATGAAGTCGATCGATCCGGAGCGCAATCGTCCCCTCTATGATCGTTTTCAAAACCTGTTGGGCCAGATCAGCAGCGATCCAGAACGCGCGGGCGGCCTGAATGGATTCGGCGCGACGGCCGGGGTCAACGCGCGAGGCGTTGTCTTGTTGAGTCCGCAGTTGACGCGCGCCTTTGTCATGAATTTCGAGTCTATCGTCCGTTGCCAGGATCAGGTCACGCAGGGTGGCCCTGATACGGTCCGGGTCAGGGCTGACACGGGCAACCAGGTGACGGTTTCGTTCAGTCGTGGATTGCAGCGATTCGCGGATGATGAGTTTGGCGCATGCTATGGACAACCGCTGCCACGGGGGGCCGTGGCTGTGAAACTGACATGGGCGCGCGTCGCGGGACCGGCCTCTGCCAGCAAGGTCACCGCGCTGGCCAATTTTGACACAGGCGAGTCGGGGATGCGCGGCATGTTGGCCAAGGCGGGAACCTGGCGCATTGGCGACCAGGCCGGGGACGAGAGGCCGCGGACAATTCCTGTACCGGGAAACACGGGCATTTATCGTGTCCGTGTTGACGGTGGTCACGAGTGGGCGCTGACTGGCATTCACCTGACGACCAGGGAAACACGCGAGTGGGTGTGGGTGTCACTGTGGTGGGGTGGCAACAGTGTCGCAAGCGATTTCGGCGCGGATCGCCCGGAATTGTGTGATCCGGGATACACATCCAACTGCGCCGGACTCGCGAATTATTACGCGCCGTGGAACGCCTACAAGATGTGCGTCGTCAGCGCGTGGCGCGAGGGAGATCCGGTCCTTAACGCCGGGAGTCCTGATCAGTTCGAATCGATGGCCGGCGCGGCGCGGTGGTCACCCGGTTTGACCGCGGTGGGACGCGTGAATCGCGTGGTGTACCTCAACAACCAGCGGGCGTCTGATGGCAGTTTCCACACGTGGTGCAGCAACCCGTTCATTGAGTCCGACAAGGGCATGGCGAATTCCAACTGCGTTGGCTGTCATCAGTTCGCGAGTCCGGGCGGGGCTTTCAACATTCCGGAACACAACCGGTTCGAGAAAGCCGTGAAGGACTTTCCGACGGATTTCCTGTGGTCTTTTGACTCTGGCGTCGAGCATTTCGCCGACCGGATTGCCGGCGTGAAGCGCTCGATGGACTTCTAAGTTACCGGACTTGTTGAATTTTCGTTGAAAATTCAAAAAAAGCTAAAGTTTTTCCGGAATTTTCCGATAAGGCGCGTGATTCCAGGGTTTCATGCCCTGGATCAGGTGCCGTGACCCGTTGTTGCTGTTGCAAGCTGTTGTGGAGGTTGAAGCTGACATGAAGCGTTCTCTTTCCTTTTCCAGAAACCTGACCATTCTCGCGATCGCCGGTGGCTTGTTCCACGCTTGTGGCTCGGCCAGCTTCAATGGCGCCGGTGGTGGATCCGAGACAACCCGGAATTTGCAGCCGACCGCGGCTCCGATGAGTCCAGTGTCGCCATCGAATCGGGGCACGAACCCTGTCAATCCGGGCATGAATCCCGCCGTTAATCCTCCGGGTCCCCAGAACACGACGACCAACACAGTCCAGACCATCGGCGGGATCGTCAACCAGATCCGCAACAATATTGATGTGACGCGGACGGACCGTGAAATTGTCTTTGGCGGAAACAAGGTATTTCACATCGGTGACGGCCGTTTCCCGGCGTCGAGTTGCCAGCGCCAGTTGCAGGCTTATGACCTTAGCGGAACGAAGTACGCCTTCGAATTTGAAGTGACGGAAGACGCGACGACCCTGGAGATGGATGTTCTGACGGTTTGCGGTGTTGACTACAGTGACTCGAACTACATCAACCTGGTCCAGAAGGATGGCAACACCTTGCGTCGTGATTTGATCCGTGCCGGTGTTTCCCGCGCAGGGTTGCGCACGATGACCGTCGGCAAGGGCCGTTACGAGATCCTGGTCGAGTCGGGACGCAACACCTCGGCCGGCGTCGAGGGCGGGGACAATGATGACTTCATTGTCGGTCAAGTCCGTATCCGCGCCTCGAAGAATATCAATCCGGGCAACGTTCGCGTCGAGTAAGTCGTCGTCGCCTTGTTCAAAGCCTTATTCAAACCAGCCATCAGCCCATGTCATCGCGGCCAGGAAATCCTGGCCGTTGACGTTTGGATGGAAGCAGTCGATTTTTGAGACATGCCCCATGTTGAATACCGGTTGTGACGCGGAGTTCGCGAAACGGACATTTTGCGGGAATTCCGCGCTGACGCGCTCGAGCACCGCGTTGGCGTCTTCCCAGCGGCGCGCGAATCCAGCCCGCTCCTCATCCGTGCGTCTCGCACCCAACAGCGCAGGACAAATCTTGAAACGGTTCCACGTCGCCTGACAGCCGTTGGCCGCGCCAAGGTCGCGCAGGAGCGGCATGTTGGGGATCGCGCTGACAAGGATCTTGACGTCCTTGTTCGAGTCCACCAGGGTGTTCAGGATTTTCCTGATGTCACGCTCATAGCGTTCGAGTTGTTCGAGGTGATCCTCGTCCCACGCGCACACGTCATTGGCGCCGACGAGGACCGTGACGTAATCCGGGCGGGATCTCGCCAGGAGCGATGCCTGTCGGACCACGTTGGGAGACTTGCTGCCCGAGATCGCGAAGTTCCGTGTCGCGACCTTCTTGTCCGGCATGAGAGCCCTGATGCGAAGCGCATGGCTGTTGACCTTGTCGGCATTCCTGGTGCCCGTGGACCAGTTGATCTCGCGATTGGCGAGCGGGCGTTCGGCGTCCATCGCGGCCGTGATCGAGTCGCCGATGGAAGCCGCCAGGAAGTCATGCTTCTGTTCGGTCGAGATGTCGTCGTCGCTGGCCAGGACCGGCGCGGCGAACGCGGTGGAAACCATGGTCAAAGCGACCAACCATTTGTCCGGTCGAGGGCAAAAAACGCTGCCAAGCATAGTTGTCTCCGTAACATTTTCATGTTGGGAGGATGCTCGGAGCGTCGCGACAGGCCTGAAGATGAATCTTTCAATGGCCCGTTTTTATTGATTATTTTTTAACTTTGACGGTTTTTGACGAAGCGCGGTTGGTGATTTTGCGAATCGCGGCGCGGATTTTGGGCGCGCGTCTGGCCCGGGCGGGAGCCCTGGCCCCGGCGACTTTCATCCCGGTTGCCTCCGCGCCTGTGCGGGCGGCCGCCGGTCCTGCCTTCCGAACGTTCAATCATGAACAGAGAGAGCATGGTTCCCGTGAAGTACATGAAGGAGTGTGCCGCGATGGCGTGATCTCCAGACACCCTGCCGCCGAATCCGAGCATGATGAAGAGGCCGATGGAGAGCATGAGTGCCGCGCGCAGGACCGTTTGGTCACGGCGTCCGAGGAACTCGCCCCGCGCGATCGAGACAAGCGCGGCCACCGCGATCACGGTCTCGATGATGCTGATCAAGTACCAGGAGAAATCCAGTCCGCCGGGAAGGTCCACGAGCCAAGTGTGCGCGAACTTCGTGGTGAACCATTCCGGGATGCCGTGACTCATCCATTTTTCGCGTGCCTCGACCGCGAAAATCGAAAGCAGCATGAGTTGGATAGCGACGGTCTTTCCGCGGATCTTGAGCTTCATCGTAAGGGCAACCTTTTTTGATGGGGTCGGTTCCAGGTTTTGAGAAGAAGAAGTGGTCGGGGTAGCGGGATTTGAACCCACGACCTCACGCACCCCAAGCGTGCGCGCTACCAGTCTGCGCTATACCCCGATTTCTTCTCAAAGGCGCTTTCGACGCCCGGGACCGGGACGTCAAAAACTTGGCATGCCAATTGATAAATTGACAACATATTGGTGGTTAACATGCGATTTCCGGGCGGTCAATCGAAACCCCCCCGCACGCCGGAAAGTGGCTCAGTTGCTGGGTTTTTCCTGCCTTTGCTAGAATCAAAGCAATTGAACTGTCCCCAAAAAGTGCAATCTCGAATGGTCGTTCGACGGTGCCCTCCCAGGATCCATTGACGGAGCCCTCTCGTATGCGGGGTATGTTGGGCCTGACTCTGAAACGTGCGACGTTGGCAGTGCCTTGCGCCCTGCTGGCCGCCGCATTCGCGCGCGACGCGCTGGCTGTTGTTCCCGTCGGTCTTGGCGATGGCAGCGAAGTCACCCCGGTCGCGCTTGAGACGGAATCGAACGATCCCCAGCTGCAGTATTTCGTCGAGGAACTGGAGCGCGAGAACGCCGCCGAGGAGCAGAAGTCCCCGAAAACCGGGGCCTTTCCCGCGACGGGACTCGTCCAGCGCCAGGTGCGGTTCTGGGAGATGATTTTTCAGGACTATCCGAGCACAACGATCGTCATCCACGACGTCGATGAGCCGGATCGTATCGTCGACCTCATCGATTTCAAGGAAGCGGTTCGCGGGAGGGCGTCGGACCCGGTTCGCGGCCGCATGGAGCGCCAGCGCGTCGCGCAGCGCTACGTTGATCGCTACCAGCTGGCCGTGGATCGATTCCGGCAGATGGGTGAGGCCGCGCTGCAATACGGCGCGATCGAGCGCCGGGTCTGGAGCACGTACGGCGGCGAGGACAGGCAGCGGGAAAAGCTGCTGGCAGGCGATGTCCGGATCCGGTCGCAGTCGGGGCTGGCGGATACGTTCTTCGACGCGGCGAAGTCGGCGCAGCGTTACTTGCCTTACATGGAAAAAATCTTCGCGCAAAACGGGTTGCCCGTGAAATTGACGCGACTGCCGTTTGTGGAATCCATGTTCAACACCGAGGCGCGCTCGAAAGTGGGCGCGTCGGGTATCTGGCAATTCATGCCGGAGACAGCGCGATTGTACATGCACGTTGATGGCAGGATGGTGGACGAGCGCAATTCCCCGTGGAAGGCGACGAGGGGCGCCGCGCGCCTGATGATGGACAACTTCCAGTTGTTGCGGAGCTGGCCCCTGGCCGTGACAGCGTACAACCATGGAGCCGCGGGAATGGAACGCGCCGCGCGGGAGCTGGGATCGCAGGAGCTCAACGACATCCTGACCGGTTACCAGTCAAAGTCATTCGGGTTCGCGAGTCGTAATTTTTACTCGGAGTTCCTCGCCGCCGCGAATTCCTATGACTTGCTGCTCAAGCGGCACAAACTGCCGAAAATCACGCGCGACCAGGCGATCGAGTTCGTCTCTTTGCCGCGCAAGGCATCCGTCGCGGAGATTCTCCATGCCAGCAAGATTCCGGCGGCGCAGTTGGCGGATCTGAACCCCTGCCTGCTGCCCCCGGCGTTCGGCAAGCACAAGCGCCGCGCGTTGCCACAGGGGTATGAAGTGCGCTTGCCCGCGAATCACGCGCGCAAGCTTCGTTTCGCGTTGAACGGGTCCAGGGCGCGCGCAACGATTTCCAGGCGGTGATTCGCATCACGACAGGAGCGGTCAATGAAGCGGATGCAAATGAGACGGATGTTGGTGGCGGCAAACCTTGTGTTTGTCCCGGGTGTCCTGCTGTTTGCGCAGGCTTCCGTCGCGGCGGATTCCGTTCCAGCCAGCAAGCGATCACGCGAGAGCAGCGCGGTGGAAGTTGAGTCCATCCTGGAGCGCCTTGAGAAAAAATTGGTCGACAATGAGTCCGGGGGCCTGACCTTTGGTGAGAAAATGGAGCCCGCGGCGAAGGATCACAGCCTTCCCAGGCCAGCCACCTCATACTCGTTCCCGCGTGACGCCGGCGCGGAAGGGAACCACGGCGAGGCAAAGGCCGGCAGCGATGATCCTGGGGCCAGCGTGAAGAGCCTGGCCGAGGCTGTTGCCGGACTTGAGGTGCAGGTTGAGAGGCTGCACTCGGACGTGCAGAAGGCCCGCCTCAAGGTGATTGAAGACGCGCGTTTTGACAACTTTGTCCAGATCGACGCGGATTTCCGCGGGATGGACAAGGCTACGCTGAAGTCCCTGACAGTCAAAATCGATGGCGTGGAAGTCTACCGCGCGTCGGACGCGGGTGGCCTGTGGGTGCCTGCCGCCAAGCTGCCCCTGTTCTCAGGGCCGGTGCCTCCCGGTGCGCACAAGTTGTCTGTGGAGGCCAATGTCCTGGTGAACGAGGGAACGAGTGTCCCGGTGTCCGCGGAGATCAGCCGTCGCATGGAGAAGGAATTCGAGTTCGCGATCCCTGACGGCAAGGAACGCAAGTCAATCGGCCTGGTGATTGACGCGCCTCAGCGCGCGGGATCCAAGGGCAACATCACGATGAACGTGTCCGCTGGCGGCGCGGCGGGCGACGGGGTCAACCTGTGACAGCTGCCCGCAACCAAAAATGGAAGCATCCGCTTTGGGGCGTTCTCGCCTTGATGTTCGCGCCTCTTGCCATCGGGGCGCCCGCGGGTCAGGCAGTCAACGGTGACCCGGTGATCAAGACCGGCACCCCCGAGAGCGAGATACGCAGGTTGCACGCGGAGTTGGAGCAAACGGCGCAGGCCATGCGGAGCCTGCCGCGAGTCGCTGGCCAGCCGGTCATCGGTCCCAGGAAAATCGCGTCGGAACGCGCCTGGCGGGCCGCCCAGTTGTTCGAGGAAAATGGTGACCGGGTATCGAACATCCGGGAACTGACGCGTTACTTGAATCTTGTCCAGACCGGGGAATCCCAGCGTTACCTGGTCGCGCAGCGCCAGCTCGCGTTCAATTATGAAAAAGTCCGGATGCCGGACAAGGCGATGCGCGCGGCCCTGCGGTACGCTGGATCGTTCATTTCCCAGAATCCATCGACCGCAAATTATGAGGACTTCGTGGAAGTCCTGCGACTCGTGTCCCGTTTGATGAAAACCTCCGGACCGGAAGCCCGCGCGGAATTGCGCCAGCTGTTCGCGGCGTGCACCAGTGTTGACATGCCGGCTGCAGCGAAGATGAATGTCCTGGTGCTGGCGGCCCGCGCGGCCGGATCCACGGGCGATCTCGAGATGGCAAGGAAATTCCTGCGCGACCCGGCCTTGCAGGGAGCGCCGCAACCCCTTGACGGTGAAGTCCTCTATCTTGGCGGAATCATCCATGCGGCGGACGGCAAGTTGGACGCGGCGATGTCGTCCTTGAAAGCCGCGATCGCGACCTTCGGGGCGAAGCATGCCGACAAGCGTGACCGGGCCCGTCTGGCCCTGGCGAGGGTGCAGGCGCGCAAGGGGCAAAATGACCTGGCCGCCGCGACGTACTCGTCCATTGATGAACTGTCCCCGGTATACCAGGACGCCCTGTTTGAGAGTGTTTATGTCTTGATCGACCTCGGGCGGGTAAACGACGCGCGCGACCAGGCGGCGATTTTCAAGAAACAGTTCGGGTCCACGGATGCCGCTTCGAAAATGAAGTTGTCACGCATGGACGGGTGGCTCGCGATGCAGGCGGGTGACTGGGACGGGGCGCGCAAGGCGATCGAATCCCAGCGCGCGGTTTACAAGGAAATTGTCGACTTCACGAGCATGGAACTGGCCGGAGCCAGGCCGGTTGAGAGTCCGGTCGTGGACCGTATTTACATGAAGCTCGCCGGACTGCTGGATGTCCCGGATGAGATCGAGCAGTCGTGGCAGATCGCGAGAAAACTGGAAAAACAGGAAGACAGCCTTGCCATGGATCGCGGTGAGATCCGCCAGCTGTTCATGTCCCTCGGGCGGGCCAGCCTCGCGCAGATCAACCCCTCGTGGGTGAACACAACGCGCGCGCTCGACGCCCTCGTAAAGAGGCATCTGGAGGCGGGGCACCGGTTGGTCGGGCTTGAGCGCAACTTGCTGCTGCAGAGATTGACCCCGGCCGAGCGTCAGGAGCTCGTCGCCTCAGAGAATCGCAGGAACGCGCTTCTCGGCAGGTATCCCCAGACACTGGCCCGCAGCGAGGGATGGCGCAACACGGCCGATCTTCTTGAGAGCACGATCCGCCTGTCGGCAGTCAATGATCGCTTGATGGGTGTGGAATCAGGAGTTTCCGGGATCCGTTATCTCGAGAACCTTGGCGATATCCAGGGCAAAGGCGAAGGAACCGCTCCCGGGTTTAACGGACAAGTCAACGGCCTCCGGAACAAACTTTACCGGACCCTGGAACTGGTGCGGGCCCAGCAGGTCGAGAATCTCGCTGAGACTGGAAACCACAGGCAGCTGCGTCGCCTCATGGCCTTCTATTCCATGGCGCTGTTTGACGAGGAATCGGTGCTGCGGCGCGCTCGCAACGAGGTTTCGGACACAGCCGAGCGCATGTTGTTCGAGGATTTTGAGCGAACGTGGCGGTTATGGCAGCAGGTAGCGAAAGACTCCTACCAGCAGCTTGTCACGCTGGACAAGACAATCCGCGAGGATCTGGGCAAGACGGTTGGTGAGTTGTGGCAACAGGACAGCGGGATTGCCAAAGCCGCGGGCGAGATCCTTTCCGTGCGCAACCGGATGGCCTTGTGGGTCGGCAGCCGGCGCGGGGCCATCATCGATACTGTGAAACAGCGGGTCGGCGATCGTTTCGAGCGCCTTGACCAGTGGAGCGCTGATATCGATGCCATGCGTTCGGACACGGTCAGGGACGCGGCACGGAAAGAGGCATCGCGATTCGACGCGGCACGCCAGTCCGCGCGGGATGAAGTCGTGAATTCGCAAGTCGGAGGCGCGGCAGCATGGCTCGATTGATTTCAATCCGGAATTTGATGGTTTTGTCCGCGATGATCGTTGCCGCGGGAGTCCAGGACGTTGGCCTCGCGTTGGCTGGTTCCGGCGCGGAAGTCCCTGATCCCGGGGCTGTGCGGGCTTACCGTGACTACTGGACCGCGCTCGAGGAATACGAGGCGCGGGCTGCGTCCGAAGGACAGTCGCGGTTGCGTGCCTTGTATGACCGGCTGGACCGGGAGGAAAACCAGAAACGCGTCGAGCGCACGCGCCAGCAACTGGACCTGCTGAAGTCCGCGGCGGAAAAGTACAAGCGCCATCTCGACGAATTCCCGTCGGCCCGCAATCGCCAGTACGTGATGTTGAATTATGCCAACATCATTGACCGGATCGCGTCGATTGAGCAGGAAACAAACGCTGACCAGGCCGACAAGATCCGGCGGGAGGCACTCAGCCAGTTGCGCGATTTCGAGGAGGCCTACCCGGACGCTTCCCTGCGTGATGACGCTTCCGCCTTGCGAGCCGTGATGCTGGAAAAGGTTGGCAGCGAGGCCGAAGCGAACCGCGTCTGGCAAACCCTCGCGTCGCGTCCGCGTGAGAACCAGGCAACGCTCGCCGCCAACATCGCCGCCGGTGATCACGCGTTCGACAACATGGAATCGCGGGTCGCGCTGAAGTATTACAAGCGCGCCCTGGCAATCGTGGACTCGATCTCAAAAAATCCCCAGTCGCGCCGGACCGCGTTGCGGGCTCGCGTCAAGGTCCTTTACCGCGTTGGCTGGGCGGCATACAAAGGCGCGGAATTGGATGAGACCCTTGCGGCCACCGAGGAACTCCTGCAGCCGCATATCGATGTCTTCGGCGAGCAGGAACGCCGCGGGATCCAGAAGGACGCCGCCGAGTTGCTGGGCGATGCCCTCTATGAAAACGGGAACTGGAAACGCGCGATGAGCGTTCTTTCGCGGCCCACCATGAGGCTCGTGGGCGCGCAGGCGGGATTGCGGCTGTTGCGTCGTCTGGGTAGTGGCAAGCGATTCCCGGAGGCAGGTGATATCGGGGATTTCCTGCTGGCGAAATTCCCGAACTCCGCGGAATTCCCATGGATCGCCGATCATGCCGCGACGGCATTTGACCAGTCCGGCAAACCCGCCAGGGCAATGGCCGTCCGCGCGCGACTGGCCGACATGCTGCCAAAGCGCGGCCTGTGGCGCGCGATAAACCGTGACAACATCGAGGCGATCGCCGCCCTCGACCAACTCGGGGCTGACGCGGGGCGCAAGGCCGCCGCGTGGTACTACGAAGACGGCATCCAAAGTGGCAGCCAATCCGCATTCAAGGCGGCGTCGTCGTTGTACGAGACCTTGCTGGAGGAAAACGGCAACGCGCGGGACTCGAACGAATGGCGGTTGCGGATCGCGAACTCGTGGTACTTCCAGAACAACCTCGCGGAAGCGCGTCGCCGTTACGCGGAACTGAAATCAGAATACGCGTTGGACCGGCGCTTGCTGGAAATAACTTCGTATCAGGACGTCCTCGCCGCGGAGAAAATCTGGAAGCAGGCGGCGGAGAAGTCCGCCGTTGCCGGAAAGAAGGCCGGTGACGACCAGGACGCTGTCGCGGCCCTGAAGCAACTCGTTGAGAGCATTGATGATTTCGCCAGCCGGTTCCCTGGCCAGAACCGCAGCGTCGAACTGATGCTTGTGGGTGCCAGCGCCTGCCGCGACCAGGGTCTCCTTGGGGAGGCCCAGAAATACTGGCAGCGGGTATTGGTCTCGAACCCGACAGGCGCGCAGCGGGCCCTGGCCATCAGGGGGCTCGTGTTCGCCGAGCTCGCGTTGTCCCCGAGCAGCGAGGTTGTGTCGGTGGTGTCCAAGTTCCTGCGGCTTGAGGACTGGAAAGAGCTGGGACCCATGCTCCGCAACGAGATGGAGGGCGTCCTGTCGGTGGCGGCGCTGGACGAGGGATCAAAGCTCAATCGCGACGGCAAGGTTCTCGAGGCAGGGACGTTGCTGGTGCAGACCGCGACGGAAAACGAGCGAGTGCCCCGGCGCGAGAAGTTGTTGCGCGATGGCGCCTACTTGCTGGCCCTTGGGGGCGCGTGGCCGGAGGCGGGCCGGATCGCGGAGAAATACCAGAAGGACGGGCTGCGCGAGTTCGCGGGCGACATGGCTTATCTGAGGGCGCGTGCCGAGGAGTTCCAGCTTCGGCTTGGGTCCGCCGCGCGCGCTTACGTCGAATTCGGCAAGGCCTCGCCGTCTCACACACGCAGCAAGACGGCTCTGGAGCGTGGTGAGAAACTTGCCGCCGCCAACAATGACTTGAAAATGGCGGCGGAAGCGGCCGAGACTCTGGCATCACGGGAATCACGGCGTGAGGACGCTCAAGGCATGGTCGCGGGCGGTCCGGTACGCGATGGACGCGGGGGCATTCAACGCGGCGCACAAACTTGCCGCGGCGCGTCTGAAGGTTTCAAGGGACCTGCCGGAGAGATATGAGAGCCAGATGTTGCTTGGCAAGATCGACGTTGAGCGCGGTGACGAGCAGCAAGGCATCGACAACCTCGAGATCCTGGCGAAACGCCTTGAGCAAGACCGTGACCAGATCGGTGATTCGTTCGCGCCGCTGGCCGGATCAGTCAACCTGTTTCTCGCGCGGCATTTCCAGAGGAAGCTCGACGCGATCCGCGTTGACAGCAACGACCCGCAAGTGGCGGCGGTCGTCGCCCGCAAATTGAAGCTCTTTGACGAGGTCCTCTCGCGATACGACCGCGCCGCCGCGTCCGGTGATCGCGAATCCGGCCCCATGGCCCGGTACATGGCCGGGGTGGCTGCCGAAGGAATGGCTGATGACGTCGAGAAACTTGGGAAAGCCGGTGGTGACGCGAAATCACGCGAGAACAGTGCCCGGTTGAAAACCCTGGCGCGCAGTTATTTCAGCGCCAACCTGGTCGCGCAACGTAAAAACCCGTCGGCATTCAAGGGCAATGAGTGGATGTCGCGCGCGGCATTGAAGCTGGATCCAACGGACAAGTCGGCGGTCAGCGGCACCATCGGTGACGAAGTTCCGCTCAGCACCATGCCGGACATGCCGGCGCAGTGGCAGTTGTGAGGAGGCGCCCCATGACACGCGATCTCTTTCATCGAATCCTGGGAATCCCGGGAATCCCGGGAATCCTGGCGACCACATGCGTCTGTGTCTTGCAGGGCTGTGTGTCGACCCGGAACGAGACAGAAGTCTCTCCCGGCCCGGCTCCTGAAACGCCGGCGGCGGTCATGTCAAACGGCGCGCCGGGCATGACACCGGGATCCGGTTCCCAGGCGGCCGCGTCCGGTTCAATCGACTGGCAAAGCCTGTTCAAGAAGCCGCCCCTGCCCGGGGAACGCCAGGAACTTGAGAAGCGCGTCGAGCGGTGGGTCGACACAAATTCGGCGGCGGAGTTGATCGCCAAAGCGCGCTCGCAACTGGCACTTGGCCGGATCCGTGACGGAGAGACCTCGTTGCGTGAGGCTGTTCGCTTGCAGCCATCGAATATCGACGCGTGGATCGAGCTCGCAGCCGTTTACGCGCGTTCCCGCGAGTCGGGAAAGTTGTTCGAGGTTCTCGGCGAGGTCAACGACATGGTCAGCGGAATGTCCGAGACCAGCGCGGCAATCATGTTGCGTTATCGATTCCTGCTGGCCCAGGGTTATTTCATGACAGGTCGTGCCGACGAGGGGCGAAACATCCTTTCCGACATGATCGCGCGAAACAGTGATTTCACTCCCGCGTACATCGCCCTTGCCGACAGTTTTTTCCGCGATGGCAAGGACACGGTTGCCGAGTTTGTCGTGAAGCGGGCCATGGACCGCGGCAAGGAAGATCCCGCACGTGCCGGCGAAAGGCGGGGCATCGCCGGACGTGCGCGCCCGTCCGGCCCGCTGATCTGGATGCACGCTGCCTCGGTCGGCGAGGCGACCTCGGCGCTGGCGC
>RGVZ01000471.1 GCA_010029825.1 bacterium
CGGAGTCGTTGGGTTGCAGCGTGAATATGACGGTCGACACCGCGAGTGTTGGTTGTTCGTCAGCTGAGGTCATGGCAACTCCTTTCACTCCTCTTGAGGCAGGCCCACGCAACCCGGGACAACATCCGGGTCTGTAAGAGTATTTTTGACTCTAAGTCGACATCATCTTAGTGTCAGATTGACCCAAACACAAAGCCCCTGATTAGCTTCGTGTCAATCGTGTTAATTTCGGTCCGGATTCACCGCGCCATGGTGACAAAAGCCCCTCAAGACGGTTAAGTAAGGCGTGGAGTTTGTCAACGCTGACAAGCTCGAGCCCAGTCGGGCTGTCACCGCAACGAAAGTGAGAGGCATTCACCAATGTCGACAACAACATCTCCTCCGGCCAATCTGGCCGGACAAAAAGGACTCAAGACTGGGGCACTCGGGTTGTTCTCGAGCGTGGTCGTGGGTATGGCATCCACTGCGCCGGCATATAGCCTCGCCGCCTCGCTCGGCTGGATCGTGCTCGGTGGAACCGTGCTCGTCGGTTTCCAAGCTCCCGGAATCGTGCTTCTCGCCTTCGTGCCGATGTTCTTCATCTCTCTTGCATACAAAGAGCTCAACAGTGCCGAACCGGACTGTGGCACGACGTTCACGTGGGCCGCTCGCGCGTTCGGGACACGAACCGGTTGGTTCGGTGGATGGGCGCTCATCGCTGCCGACATCGTGTGTATGGCCAGCCTCGCCAAAATCGCGGGCACCTATTCGTTCACGTTCATCGGTGAGGTGTTCAACAACCCGGCCATTGCCGAACTGGGCAACGACATCATCTGGTCGACCGTGGCGGGTGTTGCGTGGATCGTGCTGATGACGTGGATCTGCTACCGCGGCATCGAGGTTTCGGCCAAGTTGCAGTACGCGTTGCTCGGCGTCGAAATGGTCATTCTTGCGGCCTTCGGAATTGTCGCGCTCGTGCGTGTGTACTCGGGCAATGGAATCGAAGGAAGTGCAATCCCCGACTGGAGCTGGTTCAACCCCTTCCTGCTTCCCTTTGACACTGCGGTTGCACCGGCCATTCTGCTTGGCCTCTTCATCTACTGGGGTTGGGACACCGCGGTTGCGATCAACGAAGAAACGAAAGACCCCAAGCGCACCCCGGGTCGCGCTGCTGTGATTTCTACCCTCCTGCTTCTGGTGACCTATCTCGTGGTGACCGTCGGAACGGTCGCTTTTGCCGGCGTGGGCGAGGGCCCCACAGGGCTTGGCAACATCGATAACGCGGGAGACATCTTCGCGGCTGTTGGGCCGGCGCTATTTGGCGACACCATCTTTGGCCACATCATGATGATGCTCGTTGCCGCTGCCGTTCTCACGTCTGCGGCGGCATCGACGCAGACCACGATTCTGCCGACGGCTCGTGCGGCACTCTCGATGGGTGCGTTCAAGGCGCTGCCTGCGAGCTTCACCAAGATGCACCCCAAGTTCCAGACCCCCACGTGGGCCACCTGGGGCATGGGAATCATTTCGATTGCGTTCTACCTGTTCCTGACCATGATCAGCCTCGACCTGCTGTTCGCCTGCATCGGCGCAATCGGTCTGCTGATTGCCGTGTACTACGGTCTCACCGGATTCGCGTCGACGTGGTATTTCCGCAAGACACTATTTGTGAGCGCACGCAATTTCTTCGTGCGCGGGTTCTTCCCGTTCCTCGGTGGACTCATGCTGACCGCCGTGTTCGTCTACGGACTGATTCAGTTCCTTCAGCCAGATTGGCTCGTGAGTGAAGTCGACGGCAGCAATGTCGAGATTCTGGGCATGGGAGCGGTGGGCGTCGTGGGCTTGGGAATCCTGATCCTCGGCATCATCCTCATGATTATCTGGAACATCGTGAGCCCCGACTACTTCAAGGGCAAGACGCTCGACAAGCGCGTCCACCCCGCGAACGAATAGTCGCTGCAGCATCACGCGCAGACGGATGCCCGACTCGCCACATGCCCTCGCACGAGGGTAGGCGAGGCGGGC
>RGVZ01000472.1 GCA_010029825.1 bacterium
GCTCAGCGACCATTGGAATCTTGGACAAGCACCAGACGGGGAGACTGTCTTCGTCAGGCTAAGCAAGTTCGAGTGGTCAATGCGGCTTGGATCCGACAACTTCAAGAACGATTATCACGCCCTGTATGGGGCGCTGGAGTATCTGAAGTCCATCTCTCCGGTCAAGGCGCTTTATGGCGTCAAGATCGCCGACGAGGAAGCCAAGCGTAATGACAACCTGATCTGCTTCCACGAGGCTCTCGACAAGTATGTCAGAGAGTTCCTCGTTGCAAACCCAGACAAGGCACAAATGATCGCCGACCGCAAGGCGGCGCGCGTGTTCTTCGTCAATCGTTGGGGTGATGCAGGTTGGAAGAACTTTGGCAACTTCTTTGAGACGGACGACCTATTCAGGTGGTTTGAGAGTTTAAAGAACAAGCCAAGCCTCATCAGCAAGATTGATCCGAAAAGCCCGTTCCGTATTTATATGGAACACATTTATCGGATGCTCGGTGGCGACAAAGCCAGGTGTGGCTTAGGCGCCCCACAGGGGTCTGGCAGATTGGCCGTGGGGAAGACAGCAAGGAGTACAAAGCACTCTTTGATCTTCTCCCCGAGCCATCGTTTGATTTGAAGAAAGCATCCAAGGGTCTGGTTGATCGCTATCCGATCTTCGTGAGAAATTCGGAGTCTACCGATATGATGCGGAGCCACGCGTTCTCCAACCCAACACAAGCTTCGGTCGAATATGTGCGGCTCGTTGATGCCGCGCGCGACGGCCGATAAACCAAAACAAGAAAGGAACAATAGTATGAAATACATAGTCACAGACGAAAGCATCACGGCAGTCATCGGCGGCAAGGCTCACACCCTTCGCCGTGACCACGCCAACGCGAGACTGGTGATCGAGGCGATCGCCCGCGGGGACAACGAAGCTGACATCGAGAAGCTGATGGATGTCCAACAGGCCATGTCCGCTTACCTTGGCGACAACGTCGAGGTGCGGGACGGTTCTGTCCACCATCGTGGCGAGCCGGTTGACGAGGTCATCTCCAAGAGGATTCTGGACTTTATGTCCAACAATCTTCCGGTGGCTCCGCTGACCAGGTTCCTCGAGAATCTGTACAACAATCCTAGCCGTAACAGCAGGACGCAGTTGTACAAATTCCTCGAGCACGAGCACCTTCCGATCACCGAGGATGGTCACTTCCTTGCGTACAAGTCGGTTCAGTCTGACTACACCGACCACTATACAGGCAAGTTCAACAACAGAGTTGGCTCGGTGCTGAGCATCCAGCGGCGCGACGTGGACGACAATCCCGACAACGGTTGTTCGTATGGTTTCCACGCCGGCTCGCTGGAATACGCAACCACGTTCGGAGGAAGCGACCGCAAGGTGATGATCGTCAAGATCAACCCTGCCGATGTCGTCTCGGTTCCCAACGACTGCGAATGCCAGAAGCTTCGCACTGCCCGCTATGAGGTCGTGGCCCACTACACCGGGCCGCTGCCCAAAGCGTACGCAGAAGCGTACGACTCGGTCGAGGATGACATCTACGACGAGGACAACGTTGAGTCGAGTGAGTCACCGGTGGACAACAGCTTGGTAACCGCCATTCGTGAGGCGGCTACGCGACTGTTGAACTCCCTGCCCGGAAACAACTAATTGGAGGCGGGGGCGTGGGCAATCCCCACGCCCCCGTATTTTATGAAGATCAAATATCTAAAAACAGAAACACTCAAACAGAAGCTTGAGGAGCTCCGGACTCCGCAAGCTAAGACCGAAACCCGACCGGCTAAAGGCGACGAATCCGGTAGCCTGTATGCCCGTCACATTGCCGAGGAATTGGCAAGGAGGAACAAATGATTACGGAAGTTGAATACAAAGGAAAGCAAGCCCGCGACATTGCTGGCACCAAGTATCCCTACGGATACGGCTGGCACAAGGAGGAAGTCGCCCGCATCGAACGCGTGGTTCTTCGAGGCCGCGATGCCTCGACTC
>RGVZ01000473.1 GCA_010029825.1 bacterium
ACAAATCCAGCCCGCGCTCGTGTCTTTCAATAATTTTTATTTTTCAGAGATTTATTCTGACAACGCAGGAGCTGCGTTTACGCATTTATTAAGTACGAGTTTATTTTAGAACCTTTATCCATTTGTACAACTTCATCCTTAAAATATTAGTTTTTGCTTCGGTGCCACGTGAGATAGCCCAGGCTGCAGAAATCGCACCGGCAAAAAGAGTCACATAAAAAATTATGCCCTGCCAACCGAATGGCTCCTTGATCCCGTAACCCATCAAGGTGAATGCCGCTGAGACGGACACCATTAGCACTGGAAAATGCGTCAAGTATACGGAATAGGAAAAGTCCGCCAGCCGGGCTGATAGATCTGCTCCGGGAAGCCGGGTCTCCCGCCCAGCTAGCGAAACTAGCGCCAGCATGAAGGCCGCCCCCAACGCATACTCCCAGCCCATCGGAATCCGAATCCACTCCGCCCGAACGAATACCAACGTCAACACCAACACAAAACCTGCTAGCCACCATGGTGGCACCCGTTTTTGCCAGACAGAAGCAACCACACCCAGAAGCCAGACACCGAACAAACGAAGGATCTCCTGGGGCAAGAACAGCAAACAAAACAGGGTTAACAACAGCCCCGCCGCCACGGCAGCCTTGCCCTGCCGAAAGATGAGCGAGGCAGCGGCAGGAAACATTATATAATACCACCACTCGTACGCCAGGCTCCAGAGTGGGCCATTGCTGCCCAGCGGAGGCGCTAGGATCGTCTGGAGGAACAGGCCATTGGCTAGAAAGGTTTTCCAGGTTAAGGATTCCCGCACAGATCTTGTCACAACGGCCACCGCTCCCTCGTGGCTCATGTCGTACAGGCCGTACCGATTAAAGAAATGCAAGCCTACCGCGTCGAGTCCCGCTCCCAATACCAGTGCCGCCAACAGCACCGCATAGAGGCGGCTCGTCCGGTCCGCCAAATATCGCCTCCAGGAAAAACGGCCCTGCGCCGACAACGCCCAAGCTTTCCCGCCCACCAGAAATCCGCTGATCACGAAAAATATAACCACCGCCTCGTGGCCAAATCCCGTGAAAAAATAAAAAGCGTTTGTCAGCAGATCTGGTGCGGCCAAATGGCCGTAGTCCATAAAAACCAGGCTTCTCGCATGTTCCGCCACGACCAGCCAAGCCGCCACCCAGCGGGATAGATTAAGGAAATCCGATTGTGTGGGCGAAATTTTCAACGAGCGACGGGCGGCGTCTCTAGAGCTGGACGGAGGAGTGCCACGATCCCGCTGTACGCCATCGCGCTCAGGTGAACGCCGTCCGATGTCATGTCGCCGCGCAGAAAGCCGGCCTCGTCCGTCAGCAGGTCTTCCGTGGAAATGAAGCGATATCCTTCTTTCCCGGCGGCCGAAGCCAGTCGTTGGTTGGTCTCCGTCACCGTCCGGTTCCGGATCCGGCCGTTCTCCACCCACCGCGCCACCGGCGCCACCGCCAGCACCACTACTGTAATTCTGCTGGCATGGGCTCGGAACAGTTCCTCGACGATCCGCGAAACCCGCCCGGCGATCCTCTCCGCTGATTCGCCCCGCAAGACATCGTTTGTACCAATCCAAAGAATTGCCGTGTCACCTGAAAATCCAGCTTCATCACTCAGGCGGGCCAGCACCCCCGCGGTGGTGTCTCCCTCGATTCCGCGATTGGCCACCAGCGGTGCCCCAAGCAAGGATGTCCAGTCCACCAGGGCCACGTGGCTATCGCCGAGAAAAAGGACCCGGGCGGCTTGGTTGCGGTCCATTCTAAAAAGCTCCCGCCGTACCTGATAGTTACGGTTTAGCTCGTGTCGCGGGGCGAAACCCGGCATTCGTTTTTCTTGTAGCCACACCCTCTGAGCCTTGCCCAATAGCCCATACCGCATGTTTACCCAGAAAAGCAATCCGGCCATCAGCACATTCAGCGCCAAGGAAATCATCAGCAAATATCTTTTCATTCGATATTTA
>RGVZ01000474.1 GCA_010029825.1 bacterium
TTCTCTTGCGCCGTCTTTGCCTGATTAGCTGCATCTAGTGCCGCTTGGGCCGCTGCTTTTGCAGCAGTAATGTTTGCGGCTGCTTTAATCGCTGCTTCAGTTTGTTGCGCTACTAGCAGGGCTGCTTCCTTGGCAGCCTGCTCAGCTAACGCAGCGAACTTTTCCCTTTGTTTATCAATAAACGAATCCCACTGCTCAACAAATGTCTTCAGAGATGGATTCGCAGCAAGCTCGGCTTGTGTGAACATAGATCGGACAGCTCTCACGGAGCTTGCCCCGGAGTCCTGCGCTGCTGGATTACTCGATTTATAGTCGTTTGCTAGATTTTTATTTTCGGTAGTTAAATTATTGAATGTAGATGTGGATGCAGTTTGAGCGCTGGCCGCAGCCGCAGCCGCAGCAGTTGCAGCAGCATCGGCAGCAGCTTTTGAAGATGCTGCAGCCACTCGGGCGGCCTCAGCAGCCGCATCCTGCTGGGCTTTGGTCGTTGCAGCATTAAGTGCTGCTTGCAATTGGGCTGCTGCTTGCGCTGCCTCAGCTGCAACGCTTGCTCGTGCCGCTGCCTCTGCCTCTGCTTTTTGTAGCGCTACTGCTTGTGCAGCTGCAGCTTCTTGATCTGCCTTAGCTTGATCAAAGGCACTGTTCGCAGCAGTCGCAGCACTGTTCGCAGCAGTAAGAGCCTGACTCTTTGCGCCCGAATTTTGAATTGCAGTATTGGCTGCGTCAGCAGCGTTTTTAGCATCTGCTAAGGCCTTGGCTAAGGCATCAGCTGCAGCAGCTGCTTCAGCCGCTGCTCGTGCTGCCGCATCAGCTGCGTCAGCAGCGTTAGCCGCATTTTGACTGGCTGCTGTTTTTGTGGCTGCTGCTGTTGACGCGGCCGCAGCAGCTTGATCTGCCAAAACTTTTGCAGCTGCAGCGGCAGTTGCCGCAGTTTGAGCAGCCTGTCGGTCTGCAACTGCTTTGTTATATGCTTCTAAAGCCTTTGCATACTCCCTTTCATTCGCAGCATATAATGCGGCTTTTGCGGCTGCTTCCGCATCCCTAGCTGCTTTGAGTGCGTCTTGAGCCGCTTGATTATCCTGCTCCGCCTGCAACTGCTGAAATTGTGTGGTTCCCATTGCCTGCCCCATTCCTCCACTGCCTGCGCCAACCGGAGCCGCATTTCCAGCTGCCGTATCTACCGATGGGGCTTCTGCTGCACCTTGAGAAGAGGCTGTGGTAATCGCCGAGATCGATTTCGCATCCAATCCAGGTGTCGCAGCTATTACTGCAGCCGCCACCTTAGCAGCCGCCTCTGGGGCTACTTTGGCAATAGCTTGGGCAATGCGGCAATCTGCTCTGCCGCAGTAGGAGCTGCTTTTGCTGCGATCGCCGCAACTTCCGCAGCCGCAGTCGGAATCGCAGCCGCGATACTTGCCGCCACATTTGCCACCATGGCACTGACTGTCGATTCAACAGCTTTACCCGCCGCCGTAACGGCAGGCGAATTGGCAGGTGTTGCCACAGGCGCAACACCTGGAGCCGCTTGTTGACCCGCCGCAATGGAAACCATTTTACCCGACGAGTCCCGACTTCCGACCGTACCCCGTGTTACGGTCGTTATCATCTTCCCACCCACAAAATTCACGGCAAAAACCGTTCCCTGAGCCACCGACTCTCCTTCCGTCGTCTTAACCCGCACATCCGTCTTCTCCTTGTTCCAAGGAGCAATGTTCATGACCACCAACCCGCTTTCCGAATTCACAACAGCTTCGCGGCTTAGTAATTCGCCATTTTTAATATCAGCACTCATCTTCTCAAGGATCGCGACACTCCCAGGCTCAACCGAAAGAACCACTCCAGGAGCCATTCCCACCAAAATCCGACCGCTTTTTCCTGTCGCAATCTTGTCGCTCAACGCGAGCACTTGCCCAACTAAAATTTTCTCCTTCTTACCATCCAAATTGCAATCCCCCTCGACCAACAACACCTGCCCCAGCTT
>RGVZ01000475.1 GCA_010029825.1 bacterium
TACCATCCGTGAGTTCAATGATGGCGACGGGAATGAACGACGCCGTGCAGCCGGATGTGGTGGAAACGCAGGAACCGCCACCCGCCGCAGGCGCTGTCAAGGGAACGGACCAGATCATGACGCGCAAGCGGGAGAACATCCTCTCCGTGGCGGCGACCATGGCGAAGCAGCGCGAGAAGGAGGAGGAGAACAGCATTCCCAACCCGTTTGCCAAGGCGCAAGAGGCACAGCAGCGCATCCAGGCCGGTGGCGCGTGAGGTGGTTACGCGGGCGTCAGGGAAGGCGTTGGGCATGGCGCCGAAGAAGATGTCGTCGTGTAGTACAAGGTCTGGTCACTGAGGATTTGCGCAGAGCCGCTCTGCGCCGAATTCTGCAGGAAGCACCCATCACTTCGCGTCGGGTCATACGCAAAGCCCGCGCAGGTGCCACAGGACTTGCTGCCTGTCGTGCACAGAGTGGCGCACTGACCGGGCGAGTCCTGATAATACGCCTTGCAGTAGAGATATTGCTGACCGGGCGGGTAAGACGTGGCGGTGTAGCCAGGATTGGAAACGCTGAGATCGGTCAGAACAGCGTACTGCGACCTTGTGCTATAAGTCGATTGCGACCCAGTTGCAGTGCCTGATGGAGAAATGGGTGAAAGATTGTTGGTGTTGTTTGGTTGGAGCCAGCACGCATTTTGAGAAGGATCAAAGAGGACAGCGGAGCACAGCGACGGAGTGCTACACTCACTACTCTGGATGCACTTTTCCAGAGACGACTTGGCCAATACCGTATTCGGTTGCGCGTAGAAAGGATTGGGAATCGGACTCTCCATGACATAACCAGTGGGAAGAGGCGCAACCGACGTCGTTACAGGAGTCGGACACGGCGACGCGATAAGAGGCGCTGGAGACGATGACACGGAAGGCGTCAGCGATGGCGTCGGACACGGCAACAATGCAACGGAAGGCGTCAGCGACGGCGTTGGACATGGCGACGATGCAACGGAAGGCGTCAGCGACGGCGTTGGGCATGGCGAGGCAGATGATGGAACGTCAGGTGGCGGCGTTTCGATGGCGGAAAGGAACGGGGACGGACAGGGAGACCCGTTTGACGAACGCCTCGTCAGCCATATAATGAGTGCAGTCACGGCACCCGCCATGAGCAGTGCCAGAATGATGACGGCTCCCATATTTCGAGATTGCTTTAATGTCGCACAAGGATTTTTCAACTGACCGATCTAGATGACTGTCACGAGTAGAACAAGGCCTGGTTACCGGGCGCGTAACTGGAAGCAGGTGCCTCAAAGGTAACGCCCCATCCGCCCGTCGTTTGCGAACCCGCATTATACACCTGAGGTGTTTGTGACGTCTGCATGGTCGAGTCGATGTAGTATGCACCCGACGGCGACGAGGCGGTCAAGGACGATGGCGGTGAGGAGGTCAAGACGAGCGACTGACCGCTGCTCACGGTTGCGGACTGCGGCAGCACAAACCACCATTGACCATTCCAAAAGGTCGTGATCTCGACTTGCTGTGCGTTGACAAAGTTGACGTACCATACCGACGCCGACGAACACGTCGTCATGGCGAGCGAGGGTGGTGACGGTGTGGTCGATGCAGCCGTATTGGCCAAACCGAGGAAGGCTGGTGGTGCGTTCGTATTGGTCAAGGCCAAGTAGGAGGCAATGAGCACGGGGTAGGAAGCGACAAAAGCCGTGGAAATGGATGTGCTACATGGACCGATTTGGTAGAGGGAAAAACTGCTCCACGGACTGTTTGACGCGCTGGATGCACTGCTACTGATATTCGGCACGGAGGAAGAACCGTTGCTCATGTACCACCCGAGGCTCGTGTTACTGACACACATGAGGCGCACAATCGTCTGTGGCAAAGATGACAGGGTCGTACACACGGCAGGTGGAGCACTTACGGCGCAAGGAGAGGGACATGGTGACGAATATGCCACCGCAGATGGTGACGGGCATGGTGACGAATA
>RGVZ01000476.1 GCA_010029825.1 bacterium
TACACCGCCCGTCGTGCTTCTTGACGCCGTCAGTGTGCGCATCGGCACCAGCAGCGCGTGGTGTTTGCTGGCCATCTTGGCAACGACAGCGCTGCACGCGGGCGTGCCTGCTGACCGTGGCTGGGCGCAAGCGGTGGCGGCCGTGACGTACGCCCTCGTCTTTGGCGCCCTGGTCGTGTGGCAAATCGTTCGGGCGAACTGCATGACGGCGTCGTTGGACGACCGCTTGACACATCCGATTGTGTCTCCACGCATTGTGCGTGTGGTGCTGTCCTTGTGGTGGGCGTGGGTGCTGTTGATCTTTGTTTGGGCGCGGTGGAGGAGCGGCACGTGGAACGTGGCGCACATGGGCATTCGAGAGGTGTGGTTGCCCACGGTGATGCAGTCGTTTCGACTGCTGACGGGCTTTCTTCAGTCGCTGGTGGCCTGCATGTTTGCGGTGTTGCGACGGTCCCGCTGAATCTTTTTCTTTCGCGACGCTGGAAAAAGATCGACATGTCCTTTCTCTCGAATCTCACCAATGTGGGAACGTTTGTGGGACCGATGCTCGGCGTTCTTGCGCTCGTCGGCATCTTTTACGCCCTGGCTAAGACTCGGAAGCGCAGCATCTCTTTGGCGTGCATGGCCATTGGCCTCGTTTTTGCCATCGTCACGACCAAGATCATGGTGAAGCAGCCCCAACCAGACAAGTTGGAGGAGTTCAATGTTCAGCTACTGTTCATGCTCATGAACCTGTTCTTCTTCCTCATGGGCGCAGCAGTCGTTTCTTACGGTCTCAGTATCATTACGGCCGATCGGGAATTATGGAAGACTGTGACGGATGGTTTGCTCGTCACGCTCGTCTTTTTCATGATCATCTTTACCGGCTTTTGCAGCAGCGCCATCGCGAAAGCCCTTCCGAACGAGGAAAGCAGCGGACCGAATGCGGTCGACCGACTCAAGTTGCTGCACCAGTGGGAGAGCCGTTTGCTCATTTTCAAAGCCTTCTTTGTTCTGCTGGGTGTGGGCGTGTGTTTCGTGAATCGTTATCGCGTCTTTTACGACGCGAATCGGTCCAAGTTTTGGTTAGAAGTCCTCGTCATGGGTTTGGCCGGTTTGGCCGCGGGCGCGCTGCAACCGCTGTTCCAAATGAACTGCCCCAATAAGGTGGCGTCTCATCACGTCGAGCACATTCTCTTTATGATTGTCTTTTCCATCGGCCTCTACTGCGTGTGCGAGTTCTCCGGCGTCAATTCGCTCTTGGCCATTGCGTCGCCGGTCTCCACTGCACCCTCTTCACCGGTTCCCGTTTCGATGGAGCGAACGCTAGGCATTGAGTTTGTGCTCGTCATGCTCACGATTTCCATGGCGGTGCTCTTGTCCGTCTTTCTCGTCATTGCCTCCAACGGGCTCGGCTTTTCGACCTTTACGAGCATTGAAGCCTGCTACGGCGGCGCGCCACCGGGATCCACGTCGAGCGCTGCGCCGACTGAGCCGGCCGTGCCCAAAGGCACTTTGACCGTTGGCAAGGTCAAGTTCGTGTTGCACTGGTTCTTGTGGGCGCTCTTTATGAACGCGGCCTACATTTACGTCCGCATGAACCGCAACCCCACGCTCGGCATCCGCTCGCTCAACGGCGCCTTTTGGTTCGGCGAAGCGGACCTCCAGGTCAAGTTTACCTTTTTCGGGTTGCTGATTGGCATCATGTCGGTCAACCTGAACCAACAGTCGTACACGCAGTGGCTGACGAAGAAGACTGCGCAGCCGTCCACTACGACAGTTGCTGCTGCTGCACCGTCGTCGTCATCAGTGGCTGGTTCGCAGGTTTGAGGAGTTTGATGCGGTTGCTGGCGACAAAGGCTTTGAGGGACGGCACGGACGAGGCGGGCACGGTGACGGTGACAGACGGTTCCTCCGTCGTTTTGGTGGTCGCGCCCAACGTTGTCGGCGCAACGAGCAAGATGCGGTTGCGGGCGATAAAGAGCACCAGGGCGACCACGA
>RGVZ01000477.1 GCA_010029825.1 bacterium
GAGGAGACCGAGAACCTGCGGCAGTGTCGCGAGGCCGACGACAAGAAGTGCGTTAAGGAGCTGAGAGCACTGCTCCGTGGCCTCAAGGACCTTCGAACCTCCATCAAGGAGCAACTATCACAACTGGTCACAGGCTCTTGACTCAGGCCCCTCAACTGATCTATAATAGTCCCATCTAGCATGGGACTTTTTTATTGCATGGCAGAATCGAAGAATCAAGGACACTCATCGGCGAAGGATACGCTTGCACAAGAAGATCTTGGCCTGGGCCGAGAACAGAGGCTACTATCTCCGATTCAACTACGACGCTAAACTCACCGGCTACCACTCCCTCTACGAGGAGCATAATCCGGGCAAGGATCCTCTGGCTCCGAAATCGGTGAAGTTTCCCGACTGGTTCCAGTTCCTCGTTCCCGCGTCAGAGATCCGCCTAGAGACCGCTCAGGAAACAATCCTCGACGAGGATGTTCTCCACGAGCTCTCCGCCGACGAGCAGGAGTTTGCGACTCCGCTCTTCGTCTACCGATCCGGTCGCAGCAGCGAGATCACCGACCACGTGCTAGGCGTCGAGAACCTCAAAGCCATGAGGCACAAGAAGCTCGGGGGCGGACAGTACCAGCTCGGTATCGCTCACTCGCCAGCGACTATGCAGGGTCGCAAAGACGCCGTGCGCGAGACCTACGCCTACGTTCCGGAGAAGGAGTGGTTCTCGGAGGAGCTGCAAAAGTTAGGATTTGAGAACATCATCCGTATCTTCCCTCACCACGAGGCTCAAATGATGAAGCTGATCATCGGCCGGGCGTGCGTTGGCCGGACAGGCGCAGTCCACCCGGGCACTCACAAAGTCCTCGAGCACGGGTTTCGTAAAGCTGGGGTGGTGATCGGCGAGCCCGGAGTCGGCAAGACACTGACACTCAATGGCATCCTCAACGCCATGAAGTACGTTGGCTACGATGTCTCCTCCATGGGCGACTTCGGCTCACGCTTCAATCAGGGCAGCGTGGTGACATCCCACCTGGCCTACAACGACGACCTGACTCTAGATAGCCTCGAGCGGATGCTGAAGGCGCACAGCTTCAAGTCCGTGGTCACCGGCGGTACGGAGAAGATCGAGAATAAAGGCACCGATGCGATCGAGGTGGTTGCCAACACCGTCATCCTGGCGAACTGCAACGAGTGGAAACCCGAGATCACCTACTCGCTCGACAGCGGAGCGATCAGCCGCTTGGCGCCCATCTCCACCTACCGGCTCTTTGAGCTGGAGGAGATCAGCGACAAAGAGGGCCACGACGTCCATCCGGGTTCCCACATTAAGTGGCTCTGTGAGAAATACGAGACTGACCCGATGTCGCTCTACCTCCGAGTACTTCGCGACTGCACCGACTTCTTCCTGAGTAAGTGCCAGCAGGCCGATGATGTCCACTTCTACTCCGAGTCCCTACTCCCTTACATGGGAATCCAGATCCACAAGAACTCCCTCGAGTGTTTCATCAGGTTCGGGTTCCTGGCCTACGCCATTCGCCATCGCCAGGCCCAGGGCAACTGGTTGCCGGAGCTGACACTCGGCTCCCTCGCCGAGGTGCTGGAGGCCACTCGGTTCCTGATGATCGACAAACGAGCCGATAACTTCCGTAACCTTCTCAAGGACAACTGGAATGACCGCAAGCGGTCTCAGTGGCACCCCTACTGGGCTCAGCGCAAACTCCTCATCACCTCCATCGACAAAGCTTATGAGATCTTCAACGCCTACAAGAATGATAAGGACGTTGCTCTTACCACGGAGAACGTGTTCGAAGTCCTCCGACTCCGCGACGGTTTCTCCATGGGCAAGAAGATGACGCACATCGTCCGGACCTGGGAGATGGTGAAGGGTGAGAAGAACAAGATCTACGAACTGGCACAGTCTATCGTCTCCAAGATGACCGAGGAGGAGCTGGAGCCGATCTTCTCCGACACCACCAAGGCCAACGTTGACTGGAT
>RGVZ01000478.1 GCA_010029825.1 bacterium
TGTGGAATCAGTCATGCCCGCGCTCGCGTCCTTTGCCATGGTCGAGATAAATGTATCGAGTCATCAAACGTTGTTGTTCTATTTTGCTACAGTCGCCGCGGTTGTCGACGTGGTCGTTGTCGTGGCGGGTTTGGCGGCCGTCGTCGATGACGTCGTCACGGTCCTGTTGCCGCCCTTGCACTCGTAGCAACTGTACATGAGGCTGAGGCTGGTAAAGCCCCACCCAGCCGAGAGCATGCAGATGGATACGAAAAAGGCAGTCGCGAGCGACAGGTTACCACTGGCCCGAACGCGTCCGTCCAGCGCGAGAAAGCCCTTGGAGCATGGCACGTGAGACACGAGTGTCGGAATGGTGATAGAACCAGAACCGTCACTGCCGTTCGAGGAGGAAGAAGAAGCGGTGTTCGAGGGCACGTTGCGCACCACCCAGCCCGTTTGTTGGTCCTGCATCTGCGCTTTGGCGGCGTCGACTTGCCACGGCTCTGGTTGCGCGCCGAGCGTCGTCGTGTCGTAGTAGTAGGGGTCGTTGGCGTTCGCGTTGGCCATTGCGTTCTGTCGCGCACCGGTGGGGAGTGGCAGCGTCACGACGCCGTCGTCGCCGCAGTAGGCGTTGCCATTCATCCACATCATGTAGTTGGACCAGGAAAACACGAGAAGGACAAAGACACCGATATGGCCCAAGGACCAGAGCAAAAAGGTGCCGATCTTGGGTGCGACCACACCGCTCTCTACCGTCAGAAAGGAGCGGGCCAAGTGCAAGCCGACCGCAAAGAGGCCGAGACAGCAGTAGAGCGTCGTGTAGGTCTGCTTGGTTCGCTGCGCCGGCGTCTCGGCGGGTAGGGCAAATCCCCACTTGCTCTTGTACCACATGAGCGCCAGCAGCCATGCAACGGCTCCTAGTTGCACGAGATACGCCAACCGAACCCACATCCGAACGGATTCGTTGAAAAAGGACGCCGTCGGGGCTGGCGTCGTTGTTGCACTCGACATGAGAGGAATGACAGAAATGTCCCTTTTATGCGACCCCCAAAACATTTTTGCGCACCGTGTCCATTCCTAGGAATGGAAACGTCGTCAATCAATAACATCATCATCTTACAAAACAAAGGAAAATGCTCCGATCGCACTACTGCGGCACGCGCCAAGACCTTCCACCCAACTACCTGCGTCGCGGAACGCCCTACGAATGCCTTCGCACGGGCGTCGGCGTCGGAAAAGCCATCGCCGCGGATATTCACATGATGCAACCAGATCATGACGCAGAACCACCACTACCGCCGCCACCGCGACGTGCTCCCATGTTCCCCATTTTCCTCTTGCTCTTCTGCCTCACCGCGCTGCTCATGTGGCACCGATCGCTGCCTCTGCAGGGGGAGGGTCAAGCTTGAAAATGTGGCTCTGAATCTTTTTCTGAATGTTGTAATAGGTCAGCGGCTCCGTCTCTGCGTCCGTGAGCTGAAAGAGGCGCTTCAGGCTCTCGTCCGGTCGGATGATGCGCTTGTCCTGAGGGTTCTGCAGGTTGTGCTTCTTGATATACTCGCACAGCGTCGCGGTCAGGTAGGCGCGGGTCAGCTTGTCCGTCTGCGCATTGTCCTTCTGCAGGAAGAGCTCCAACTCCCGCGAGACGCGCACCGGCTTCATAAAGCCCGAGTTGCTCACGTCCTTGGTGCGGCGCTCGGTCGTCTTGAGCTTCAGGAGCCGATATGTGTCGCTCTTCACCTTGAGGAACTCCTTCCACAGCGTCTTTTGCGTCTCCAGGAGAGGGGTCAGCTTGGCCGTCAGGGCCTCAAAATCCGTCAGCAGCTTGTCCTTGCCCGCCGAGCGCTTCCGCTTCTTCTCATCCTCCACCGGCGCCTCTGCTGGCGCCGCTGGCGTCGTCGTCGGCTGCTGCTCTGTCTTGACCACCGCGGGCAACTCAATCTCCTCGGGCTCTGGCAGCACAGGCGCCACGGGAACGGCAGCAGGGGCAGGAGGCGTCT
>RGVZ01000479.1 GCA_010029825.1 bacterium
GACATTTCCCGGACCCACAACTTTCTGAGGGGCAGGGCTGCATGTTTTCCTCTGTGCATGCCGTCCCTGTCACTCAGGAGGTGATTGTATGTTTGCGGTTCGTTTTTTTGACATCATCAAAAGCCTTATCACATCTGCGGTCGCGGTGGCCGTCCTTGCAGGCTGCGGTCAGCTGGATCAGGCGGGCCTTGGTGGCACCAAGACCAGCGCCTCCGGGGCAGGGCGCGTCGAGTTTCGCGGGTATGTCCTCAATGCTTTTGAGGTCACGGTTGATGGCGCGACATACCAGGACCTTGAGGCGTACTACACTCACGAGGTCGATCGACTCCCGGAGCGCCTTGCAGATGCCGGATATGACTCGTCGTGGAAGGCCACTCTTGACGCGCGCCTTGGGTTTGTGGACTTGTTTCGTGGAATGACGGTTTATGTCGCCCCGGCCGATACTCGCGGCTACCAGGCGCAGTCATCCGTGGACGGCAATGGCGCCTTCAGCGTGTCGATGCCACAAGACGCCCTTGGATCTGACTACCGCGTCCGCGCGAACAAACGGATCGCCCTTTTGTTGACTCGGGGCAAAGAGACCCTTCGTTTCTGCTACAACTTTTCGGCGACCGATCACGACGTCTCGTTCAATGATGCCGACCTGCCCATTGTTCTGGAAACATTCAATTCGTCGATCACCAAATATGCGTGCCCCGTCGAACCGCGCGGGACAGACAGCGGCCTTGTGATCCCCGGGAATCCGGCCAAAACACAAGCTGGCGATACGGCGCCCCCCGCCGCAGCCACCATCAACATTAAAGTGGGTGACAGCAAGGGCCTGGTCCTTGCTGCGATGGGGCGGGCCTTTCTGGAACAGCGTTCGCCCGTGCAATGGTGCTGGAATGTACCTCTCGATGTGCCCAATCCAGTCTGTGACGTGCATGACACGGCAGACTGCACGTGCAGCATCCAGTTTGACGGAGAGGGCCTCGTCAGCCGCTTTGTCAATATCCGTGCGGATCTGATCCGCAGTGACAGGGGGGCGCCGTGAGGTTTTTAGCGACAGTCCTTCTGAATGTCGTCGCTTGCGGGCCGCTGGATATCGCGCCTGGTTCTGCGACGGGCGAATCCAAGACCGGGGATCCTGCGCGGGACGCAGCCTGCCTTGCCGGTGGATGCAATGTCCCGGGCGACTTGCGCCTTGAGTTCATGGAACCAGTCGACATCACACCCACCGGGTGCACCGCGATCAAGTCCCGTGCATTCGCACTGTCACAGGGATCTGGATCCGGTGAGATCATTGCGCTGACACTCGCAGCCTGCGACGGGGATCGCCGCCTGGTCGCCAGCCGCTTGCTGCTGGATCTGGATTTTTCTGCCGCACCGGTCGAGACCCGCCTTGCCACCAGCTGCCAGACGGCAGGTCTTCCTGTTACTTCGTTCGATGCAGACTCTGACGGTGCAGGGGCAGTTTTTTATACGTTCACTTGCGGGTCTGCCGCACGCGGGTTTGACATCCACGCGGGGCGCATCTCGATTGGCGCGGTCACCACCCCGGAGCGTCTCATAACGCGCGTCTCCACAACCAACCCGGACCTCGCCGCGACGCGGGTCACGGTAAACACCGCCACAGGCCTTGTTGCAGTGACACGCGTGGGGGCGATGCACCGCCTGGATTTCACCGGGGCTCCACTGGGAGCTACCGTACCCGTCAGCGGCGCATCCCCCCGCGACCGCATCATTCCGTCAGGGACGTCATGGGTTTACCTGCACCGGAATGATTACGGGATCACATCTTGTTCCCGGGTTTTGCGCGAAGGGATCCTTGCCTGCAGCGAACGTTACATGAACATCAGCTTTGCCGACGCATCCATCTCTGATTCCAACGTGATCTTCGGCATCGGGACTTACGGCATGCAGGCGGGTGACTTCAATCCTTCTGCGTGCAGCCTGCTCGGCGGCATGTCCCCGTGGGAATCCATGGGTGATGGCTACCA
>RGVZ01000480.1 GCA_010029825.1 bacterium
TCAGCCTGGATCCGGGAGTAAGAAAATTTTTGATGGGATATGATCCGGAGGGGAAAATCGTCGGCATCGAAGAGGGCGCAAACGAGGTGCTCATACTAAGGATCTTAGACAATGGAGAAAGATCAGGAATCGTGTCAGCGACCTGCACTGGAAAACCGTGGCGTACCTGACTCGTCATTATGACCAAGAGGTTGCTGTACATGTTTTCTTTTCACTCGTTTCTCCAGAAATTGCGTTTCCGATGCTCCAACACGAATACCTCCCTGTACGTGGTAGGGGAGGAGTACACGTCAAAGACGTGTACGCGGTGCGGAGAGATGAATGACGTCGGAGGCTCGGAGGAGTACCGATGCGGGAGATGCGGGCTGTTCAAGGACGTAAAATAAAAAATCGTGGTTACGATGACCACGATCCTCTCTCTCTCTAACGAGAGAGGTTGGTTTGAACATGGTATGATTTGTCAATGAATGATGATGAAATGCTGATCGGAAAGAACGACAAAATCAAAAGGCAGGCACCGTCCCGTCAAGTGATTCCAGCACCATTCGGGTCGGAACTGAGCCTGGGCATCGGGAAAAACGGAGCGCAGACGATCCAATAATTTTTTCTCGGTCTTCCGGAGACAATACGGACACCATGTTCCTTGATTGATATTAGACGGTCGTGAAAGAAACGTCTCAAAGCACCGATCACAATCAAACATGTATTTCTCATGCGATGATTTGAATACCTGCCGCGGCGTTTCCGTGTTTTCGGCGCTCCAAAGGATTTCTCATGGCATGCCCGGCAATCCTCACGGTCGCACAATCGAACACATCTTTGGATTTTTCGATGCGACATGACCCGGCTTTCATTTTTTGAATCTCGACTCAAAAAAGATAGAACGAAAAATCGTCATTTTAATACGACGGCGAACCGACGTCGCGCCTGGGCTTGCGCTTCGCCGGGGCGCGCTCTATTTTTTCAGCCCGATAAACCGGGCGTACAGATCCGTTTTTTGTGACGAGGAGAGCCGCTGCCAGCGCTGCCACGTCCAGCCCTGAGCACCCCCGTCGCCTCGATCATTTAGCCATCGGAGCAAAGCCTGGCGCTGCTCCTGACGCGGGTGCGGAAAAAGGAAATCACGGATGGTTTCTCGAGGTATCTGTTGACGCAACACGTGTGATATTTTTTTTTTTTGGGATGCCGGCTTTTGCCAGCCGAACATCCTGGCGAGCTCGCGACCGCGTTGTTGCTGGCTGATGGCACGCTTTTGCGGTTGGTCGAGGCGCTGCAGAGCCTGAGCGTCGCTATGGCGCGAACGCATTTCGGCATCCCTGAGTTTAATCCGTTGTATCAGTTCCTGAATACCTGGCGATCTCATATTTCTACAAATTCTTTGGATATACCCCACAGGGATAAAGGCATCATTGATTTCGTTAAATGGCATATGCGGCAAGATGTACCTTAATGTGTCCGCTCGGAGCGCTGGGGATGGAATATCTGTCAAGAAACTCTCCTTAAAACGCTTTCGGAGCGATGGCACTCTACTAAAATGGGGCCACAGTTCGGAATACACATCAGACCATATCTGTTCAGATATTTCTGATGATGATTCCAGATATCTGAGAAAACGATCTATCTCAATATCTATATCTATTCCTCGCATAAAAATTTCCATTAGTAAAGATGTATAGACAGGTAATAAATGTTCCACAAAGAGAGAAAGTGGCATTCGTGGGAGTCTTTGTTGGATCATTCTGAACAAAACGACGATTTTTTCGAATTCAGGATTTTCGCGATCAATGTCAGTATGATAGATTTGGTTAACCCGCTGGATGAAATCTTCATTTGATTGTTCCATTTATCTAATATTTTTTTTTTTTTTCGAAACGCAGTTCGGTGATTTAATACGACGGTGAACCGACGTCGCGCCTGGGCTTGCGCTTCGCCGGGGCGCGCT
>RGVZ01000049.1 GCA_010029825.1 bacterium
GCCGCCGGAAGATGACCCCGCGCGCCACGACTCGCGCACCATGTCGCTGTATGCCTGCATTGCCGGGATGGTGCAGTTGGCCTCGATGATTTTGAGATCGTCATCCTGCCAAAACAGATCAAATCGCAGAGTCGCGTGACCCCAGTTCTGATCCGGCGACGCCGCGGCGGCCTCGGCTTCGATACCGGAAAGATGTCCAAACAGACGTTGAAAGAGTCCGGCGTTCTCAGGGCGCTGCAACCACGACAAGACAACGGGAAATGCCGAGAGTACGACGCGCGCGTCTGCGACAAGGATGTCCCAACGCGATTTCTCGACGATCACCGGTTCCATCGCGACCGGAATACGGCGCCAAGTACCCCCGGGATTCCGGGCGAACTTGTCCCAGACGGAGACATGGACGGGGACATGGACCGACACATTGACCGAGACATTGACCGAGACATTTCGGCGCGCGAGTTCTTGGATGAAATTCTGACTCTTCATGCAGTGAGGGTGCATTTTTCAATGTTTTTGAGCCGAAATTGCAAGGCTTCGCAGGAACGATACGTACTAAGGTACGAACCCGGTTCTCGTGGCGCGCCGTGAAAACGTTTTGAATGATATCGCCGCTGAGCTGTCGAAGAAACATTCCATAAAAACACAGGTCGTTGCCAGTGATCTCGGACTTCTTGAAGGCTGCGAGAAGGTTTTTACGGCTACCATAGGTTTGAATGTTGGACTCTTCATTGCGGCTGCCGGATTTGGAACCTCCGGTCCTTAAGGGGTGCGCTACAACGGGCTCATTGCGGACAAATGTACGTTGAGATAAACTCTTCATCGCATGAACGTTTGATCTGCCAATCGGTGCTTTATGTCTTTGAAAATTTTGAAGAAAATCGATGGCCAGTCTTTACTTGATGCGCACGCCGCATTGAAGAGATCGTTGGCCCAGCCCGAGAACGAATTTTCGCGAAATTCTTCAATTCAGTGCTTCGAATTCACGCTTGAATTGGTTTGGAAAACCCTAAAACGAGTGCTTGAGATTTATGGGGTTGAAGTCGCAAATAGTCGGGATACTTTCAGGGCAGCCATGAAAATAAATGTCATAGACGCACCTGAAGTTTGGTTCAAATACATCGAATTAAGAAATTTATCGAGCCACACCTACAAAGAATCCATCGCAAAACAAATCTACCAGGAACTCCCGGGATTTGACGCCGACGTGGACAACGTTGTCAGTAAACTTAAAAATCTCCAATGACGATTCAATTATCGCCTGAAGAAATTTCCACCGTAAAAGTCATCATCAATTCCACACCGTTCGAAGTCATCATATTTGGTAGTCGCGTCAATGGCACCGCCAGAAAAGACAGTGACCTCGATATCTGCCTTCGACGCGGCAATCAGAGTATTCCGTTAATCGAAATTGCACGACTCAGAGAGCGTTTTGAATTGAGCAACCTTCCGTTTGTCGTCGATCTTGTGGATTACCAAAACCTGAGCGATCCATTCAAAAAAGCAGTCGATGAACAGGGCAGGAATATCAGAGATATATAAACGACCCTGGCGGGGTGCACTATAACGTCCGCGGCCGCAGGAACACCCGCGCCTCGGCCGTCAGTGGGTCCTCGGGCCAGAAGTGACGCGGATAGTCGCGGGAAAGTTCGCGGCGTAGAGTTGGATAGTGATTTTGCCAGAATCCCGCGAGGTCTGACGTGACTTGAACGGGGCGGTTGTTTGCCCTCGACCCAGGGTGGCTGGCCGGCGCGGTAGTGCACGGTGGCCGTGCGCCCGGAGGCGAGTTTGATTGATTCGGGACAAGCGTCGGCGACCTTGCGGGCGTCGGAGTATCCCAACAAGTCTTCGATGTAATCAGCGATGCGACGGGTAGTGATTTCGGAAAACGATGATTTGCCCTCGACGATGGCATCCATCAAAAACTCAAAGTCAGGACCCGACAGGTCGAGAAGAACTTCTTCCTTCATGGCGTCGGAATAGACCAGAAGGCGTTCCTGCCATCGTTTCAGGTCGGCGTCATCTTCAAACGGCCTGGGCCAGGACTTGTGGAGTTCCTCGCGCAATCTAGCCTCGGCGAGTTGTGGATCGACCGGGGCCGGAGTCTCTTTCAAAACCAGGGCGCCAAAACGAATCCTGTGAAACCCGCGTACACGGCCACCAGTGCCGGTCGCGCCGGTATCCCAGTCGACTTCAGGGCCTTCTCTCCACAAAGAATCCACAGCCCGCAGCGCGGCAAAATCAGGCGTCATCGACAAAGGGATCCAGTCGCGCGGGATGATGCGCGACGGGTCCGTCGGACTCGCGTCGGCATCCAGCAAGCACAGCCATTCCGGAGGGGCCGTTTCTCCCTTTTTCAGGACGAGGCTGCGGCCGTCGACCAGGCGGTAGGTCCCCGACATGGGTGAGGGGGCGGCCGTTGCGTTGGGCGATGCCTCGAGGCGCGCGACGCGGTCGGCGTAACCGGAGAGGATCACGGGCGTGAATTTGGCCAGGGCGGCGCCGGAGGAGGGAATTTCAACGGGGCCCGTGTCGGGAACGCCGGCAATGCGCGCAATCTGGCGCAACGTCTGGGAAAATCCGTATCCGGTTGATTTTGCGCCCTGGGCGTCCTCGCTGGCGCGGGCGGCAAAGGTGATGGCCGCCGGCAAATCGCCGCGGGCTTTGCCTTCGATGACAATGCGCGCAAGGCGCGGGTGCAACGGAAAACGCGACATTTCCCGGCCAGTTTCCGTTACGTGACCGAGTTCATCCAATGCACCCAGTGATCGCAATAAATTCGTGCTGCTGGCAAACCGGGCAGGATCGGGCGGATCGAGCCACGGTAACCCCCGGACCGCGTCCATGGCAGATTCCCCGGGGAACGCACCTTGCGCGGAGTCATATTCCCTGGGGAATATGTGCGGAGCCAAAGCATATTCCCTGGGGAATTCGGGCGACCGGGTGACCCCGGCGCCGGTGTCAACGACGCAGGCGACTTCAAGAAGAGTTTGCGTCAAATCAAGACGCAAGATCTCAGGCACATCAAACGCCGGACGCCCGCGAAAATCTGCCTCTGAAAAAAGCCTCACGACCACGCCAGGTCCGCGGCGCGCCGCGCGCCCCGCGCGCTGCGCGCAAGACGCCTGGCTGACGCGTTGCAGTTTCAGAGTCGGCAACCCCGCCCAGCCAGAGAACGACGGAACTTTCGCCAGTCCCGCGTCCACCACCATGTTGACGCCCTCGATCGTCAGGGAACTTTCCGCGATGTTGGTCGCGAGGATGACTTTTTTCTGTGGTGTTTCCTCAAACGCGCGGCGCTGTTCCTGCGGCTGCAAAGATCCATGCAACTTGCAAATCATTTGACCGGAGAATTCCGCGCGGCGCGTCAAGTATTCCGCGCAACGGTCAATCTCAGGCGCCCCCGCCAGAAATACCAGCGCATGCCCCGGGGCCACGCCTTTTTTGGCCAGAGCCTCGCGCGCGCTGACGATCGCGCCAGCGACCCGGTCATTGACACGGCTGGCGAACACCTCGACTGACTCGGACTGGGTCGCGCTGCCCTCGTGGATCACCGTCAAAGGATGGTTCTCTGCCGCCGTCGACACCACCGCGGGTTTACCCAGGTTCTCCGCCAATCTCACCGTATCAAGCGTTGCCGACATCACAACCAGTTTCAGGTCTGGCCGCGTCGTCGCCTGCAACCTGCGGATCGTCGCGAGGGCCACATCAGTGTGCATGTGACGTTCGTGGAATTCGTCGAGGATGACGGCTCCCGCCTTGCGCAACCGGGGATCCGCGATCAAATACCGCAGCAACATTCCCTCGGTCATGAACAAGACGCGCGTCGCCGCGCCGAACTCTTGCTCAAACCGGATGTGATAACCGACCGTCTTGCCGCAAGGCTCGCCCATCTCCCACGCCACGCGCTGAGCCGCCAGTCGCGCCGCGAGGCGTCTCGGCTCCAGGACAATGACCATCGACGCCCCGGGAATCGCCTCCAGCAATGCCGGCGGCACACGCGTCGTCTTGCCACTGCCAGGTGTCGCCTGGACGATCAAAGTGTTGGATTCCCCCAAGGCGCGCGCGATGTCGGCGAGGCACCCGTCGACGGGCAGGGGAATGCGTCTCATGTCCAACGGTGTCTCAGCCATCAGCTCTCGAGATTTTTGCCGCGTAGCAACCGGCGCAGGTTGGCAGGTATTTTTCCTCGCAACCGAGGTCTACCACAGGTCCAAGGTCGTCCGGTGGGACCGCGCGGCCGGCGACCATCTTGAGGTTGTAAATCGCCTTCTTGTTGCAAAATGCGCAAGTCGTCTTCACTTCCTCGATGGAGTCGGCCAGTTCAAGAAGGCGCTGGCTGCCCGGGAAAAGGCGGCGCCGGTAATCCGTTCGCAAACCATAACAGATGACCGGAATCCGGAATTCGATCGCGACATGGCGTAGCTGGTCAATGACACGCGCCTCGAGGAATTGCGCCTCGTCGACCAGAAGGCAGTCGACTCCCGCCAGGCGCGATTCGTCGATTTGGTCCCCCGCGTGCAGCACCACGTCGGCTTCTTGTTCGAGGCCGGCGCGCGAGCGCACTTGACTCGCGCCAAACCGGGTGTCGAGGCCAGGCTTGATGATGAGCACGCGCTTTTGCTGTTGCCGGTAATTGTGGGCGACGGCCAACAGATTCAGGGTTTTCGCGCTGCCAACGGCGCCGTACCTAAAATAGAGCTTGGCCATTCACACTCCGGATTTGCGCAGGCCATTCCCGGCAAGTTCAAAGACGATATCGGATCGAATTGAAGGAAACATGGAAGGATGAAGGTTTTCAGACTGATCGTCAAGAAACACAGCAAGGCGATGGTCAGCGTCTTCGCTGTTTTGAAGGATCACCGCGAACGCGCCCACCTTTGCCAGGGTCTGCGGACGCAGAACCAAGGACTCAAACAAGGCGTGCCCGAAAACGATGATGCGGGCGTTCGATGAGCGCAACAAATCACGGACCGCACCGGCGTAAGAATCCTGTGGCCCGCCGCGGATTTCGCGGATCCTGGACACCAGGCGCCCAGCGGATTTGGCATCCTCGACGAGGACAATGACGCCGGCCTCGTCGAGCAATGTCAAAAAATCCCTGCGCGACCCGCGCTTTCCGGCGACCTCCGTCCGCATGGCTTCGTTGTGGATGCGGTTGATGGCGCGCTTGGACGCCGGGAATGTTGTCCACGCCAGCAAGTTGAAAAGGTCGTGCAGTGAACCGCGGCGGACGGGGAGAGTTGCCTCGTCAAAGATGCGGGCTTCGTAGTTACCGCGCGCGGCGTTGAAATCAACCCTGCGCGGAACCCCCGGCAGGCTGGTTTGGACGAGGAAAGAATCCAATGCCGGAGCGTCGGCACTTTCGAAAGCCGGCCAAAGGATTGCCGGATCAGCGACAAGTCCCCAAAATTCCTTGCGATTTGCCAACAAATTAAGCATCGCGACCAGAGTTTTTCCAAGAATTTCAGTATCAAATGGATAATCGATCGGGTACTTTCCGGGTTCAACTTGTGCAGGAGATTGGCGTCATGGATCAACCGGAACTTTGGTGGAGCAAGGTCTTTGGACCCGCGGATCCGGACACCATCCTTAACCGCGTCGACGAATCGATCGAACTTGAAGACTACTGCGATCGCGCGGAAGGATTCATGGACCTCGTTGAAGAAGCGCTGGGCAAGAGCGTCCCGTCGAGCCAGCTCAAGGAAATCGCCATCGGCCTGTTGAACTGGGCGGAATCCCAGGAGTGAAGAGAGGATCCTTCGCTCCGCTCAGGATGACGGGGGAAGAGAGGATCCTTCGGCTTCGCCTCAGGATGACGAGGGGTCACTCGGCAAGTTCGTCACCCTGAGCCGCAGGCGAAGGGCCTTTTACCCAAGACCTTGTAATCATTACAATTTTTATTATTTTCTCAGGCTTTTCCAAAAGCTGCCGAAGTCTTCCATATTGGGTCCGGCTTGCCCCGGGCGGGTGGTCATTTTGCACCATCCGAACCTGGGATAGAGCGGGCCGGAACTCGAAAGAAGGAGGCTTGGGAAAGAGTATGAAGAAACCGCTGACGTACAATGAGAATGTGTACTTCTTCCAGCGCGACCGCGAACTCATCCACGAAATGGAAGAGAAGCGTCGTCAGGTGCAGCATCGCCGTGAGATGCACAATCACGTCGGGCATTGCACAGCCTGCGGGGAAGACACCATCGAGGTCACGCTGGAGACTGCGCACATGCATGTCTGCCCGTCGTGCCACGGTGTGTTCGTCGAGGGTGAGGCCGTCTCGGAACTTCTGCGTCGCGACGCCGTCAACACGGTGACGGGCGGCAAGAAGCGCCGGCGGAACAATGCCGCATGACTTGAAAAACCGTGCGGAACTTGGAAACGGTTGCTAGAAACCGTGCGTAACGAGCGTCTGGCGCAGGCAATGTGCGAGGCGCTCGTCGTCGTTTGGCATCGTGACGCGGTGCCACCCGGTGAATCCAGCCTTTGCCGCGTCGGCCTTGTATGTCACGTCCATCTCATAGAGCGTCTCGATGTGATCCGAGACGAAACTGACCGGTACCATCACCAACTGACCGCCGCGTTCGCGCCCGAGGCGCGCGATCATGTCCTCGGTGTAAGGGCGCAGCCACTCCACCGGACCGACCCGCGACTGGAACGACAGCTCGAAGGCAACATCAGCCGCTGGCGGGAGCCACTTCCGGGCGCGCGCCTCGAGTTCGGCGAAGTGGGCGCGGATCTCGTGAGGATACGGATCGCCGCGGCGCAGGTATTTCACCGGCAGGCCGTGGGCCGAGAAAAGAACTGTGATCCTCGGATCACCCGAACGCGCGGAGGCATCGAGCGCGGACTGGAGTGACTCACGCAACAGTTCCCATGAATATTCAAGATAATCACGCTGGTGCCACCACGAACTGACACGCGTCATCTTGTCGTGATCTGATCCGTGGCACAGGCGCCAGGCCTTGTCGAAATCGAACATCGAACTGCCGGCCGTCGCGTGGGAAAAGTGCGGATAGAGCGTCAGCAGGAACACACGCCGGCGCACACGCGTGTCCAGGCCACGGACAACATCCACGGCGCGCGGAGCCGTGTACCGGTTGATGACATGCACATTCGTATTCGGATGGATCTCGCGCAATTTCTTTTCCAGATGCCGGGCCTGGATATCCGTGTAACGGTTGATCGGCGAATAACCGATCACGCGGTACTGGCTGTCGGCCTTGGGGACGCGACGGCGCGCGATGAAACGGCCAAGGGCCTTGCGCGCGCCCTCCGGCAAGAGAACCCGGAGGATGAACGGATCCTCGAACAGCTCGGTCAGGAACGGCTGGACTTCCGCGCTGGACGTCGGCCCGCCGAAATGCAGCAGGAATACATCGTTCTGGATGCCATCCCAGTGGTCAGTTCTCATTTGTTGTCTTTTCCGGAACCGGTTCCATCGAAAGTTTTGTCACGCTGTTCATGGTACTCTCGATCGCCTCACGCAGGACGGCGTCATCGTCTTTTTTCAGTTCCGTGAACCAGTGCCCTTGCGGATACATCACGGCGGCGATCCCGCGCTTGCAATGACCAAGGCATCCCGACGCGTTCACACGCACGCGACCCCGCCATTCCGGATGGGCCTTGGCCGCCCATTCCTTCAGGTTGTCTCTCAACATGGCCGAGTCTTTCTTGCCGCACGATTCACCAACGTCCCTGGTGTTCGTGCAGACGAACAAGTGGCAATCAAGCAATGGACCATCCTGCTTCATGATATTCCTTCCCGGACTTCCTTCACGGCGTCGCCTGAATCACGCGCGTCTGGAACGTGCTGTGTCAATTTCCGCAACCAGGCGTCGAACTCCTGAAGGCTCCGGATATACCTGACCTGCCGCGCGCCGTCACCTGCAGTCACCTGGGACAGGTCGCATTCCAGCGCGCCCCCGACCCAAATCTGCGTGCCGGCCGGCAACATGCGGTCGAGGTCGCGTAGATAGTCGATCTGCTCCGACCCCTTCATGCGGCGGTCGAGCACACCCGTGCGTCCGACCAGAACCGCGTCGCTGCGCAGGATCGTGGCGGCCTCGGCCAGAGGCTGCGCGGGCAGGTTCGGGCCGAGGTAATGGCAACGGACCCCGTAAACAGCGCACAGTACGGCCGACATCAGGATTCCGAATTCGTGGAGGTCGCCATCCTGTGCCGCCATGGTGACCTTGAAACTCCTGGCGTCGGAGGGGGCCCCCTCGAAATCAACACCGCGGCGCAGCGAGTAGACAATATCCCCCAACTGGACGCGGAGGATCGCCGACAGGGCATGCTCCTGCGCGATCGACATCTTGCGCGTCAGCACGCGCTCGCCAACGGTAATGACCAGCGGCAGGGCGACATCGAGGACAAAAGAACGCGCGCTGTGCTGAGCCTTCGCGCGGAGCAACTCATTGTGGAGTTTTTCCAGTTCGAAGTTGGACAGGACATCAAGGACGCGCTGGCAACTTTCGGAGATGGCCTGCGGGGTGGTCACGAGTTTCAGCGGCCTTGCCCGCTCCGCCTCGACGCCGTCCGCGGCCGGGGCATTGATCAACCGGCGATGCAGCGCGCGCAGCTCCTCGTCCGTCAAGCGCGCCAGGTTGCCAATGGCGTGCCCGTGGGCAACGAGCTCGGCAAGCATCTTGAGTCGCTCGGCCTCGTCCGGGGTGTACATCCGGCGCCCGTTGGACTCCCGGGCGGGCTTGATGACCCCGTAACGCCTTTCCCACGCTCGCAACGTGTGGGCATTGATGCCTGAGTATTTGACGACGGCTTTGATATTGAACTGTTCCATGGCGACACCTCGCTTGTCTAACTTGTTACTTTTAAAGTTAGACAAATACACCTCTTGTTTAAGATAAATATGCATTTTTGTCTAACTGTCTCTTTATTAGTTCGTACAATCTCTAGACAAATTGAGGGCAAAGTGTCACTTTACTCCACGAAACCAAAGTCGCCATGACGCGACGGAGAGGTGGCCATGTTGGACCTGGAACATAATCAAAAACTAATTGAAATCACTGATCATTTTCATGCAACGCGCCACTCCGCGGCCAAGGCAGCCCCGGAAACCCGCCGCGAATTCGACCGGGACGGCATGACGCGCGCCGCGGAATTGCTGCTGCGATCCTCAGGCGACGACCCCCTCCGCGAAGGCGTCCAGCGCACCCCGGAGCGCTTCGCGAAAGCCATGAGGCACCTCCTGGACGGTTACGGGAAAACTGTCGCCGAGGTGATCGGCAAAGGCGTTTTCGCGGGCGAAGGCTCTGGCCTGGTCACTGTCCGCGATGTCGAGTTCTACAGCCTGTGCGAACACCACATGCTGCCTTTCTGGGGCAAGGCCACCGTGGCCTACTATCCCGGCAACAAGATCCTCGGCCTGTCAAAAATCCCGCGCATTGTGGAACTTTTCGCGCGTCGCCTGCAGGTCCAGGAACGGATCACCACGCAACTGGCAGACGCCCTGATGGAGGCCATCGCGCCGCGCGCCGTTGCCGTCCGCGTCGAGGCCCGGCACCTGTGCATGATGATGCGTGGCGTCGAGAAGCAACATTCGGATACAGTGTCGGAGACGTTCCGCGGTCTGGACAACTTGACCGCGATCGAGCAGCAACGAATCCTCTCAGCCATCACGAAGGAGGCACACGCATGAGGACCGCAGCAATGTTGAAGGGATTTCTCGGGAGTTTCGCTCTGGCAATCGCCATCGCTGGAAACGGCGCGTTGGCCGCGACGCATGAAAACGGCGCCGGCAGCGTTATCGCCGACGGTGGCGTGTTCTACAAGATGCCGTCCGGCGAACTGATCACGCGCGACGCGTCGCTGGAAGTGCCGGCTCGCGGACAGGGCGACGTGATCCTGCGCAGCGGTGATCACGCCCTGACGGCGCATGGGTTCAAGTCGGTCCACAAGGGCGACCGTATCGTGTTCTACGTGGTTTTCTTGAATCCTCCGGGAGCCCCTGAAAATTTCGCGGTGATTTACCGCGGCTCGTACCTGCGCGGCAGCAACGGCGCCAAGTACTGGGGCGACTTCTACACGAAGCAGTTTGACAAGCCCGAAGATCTCGCCGGGATGGCATCCGCCTCGGGCATCGATAACTTCCTGAGCGACCTGGAAACGACCGGCCAAGGCGGCAATGATCACAAGCCGTGGCATCATGGCGGCGGATTCTGGTTCGCGGCAAAAGTTGGCGGAGTCAAATAACCACCGCAAGGATTTGGAATCATTGAATAAAGAAAAAGGGAGCCTCGGCTCCCTTTTTCCGTTTCTCCAGTCCGCGAGCCATTTTCCGATCACAAACTAAAGTTTGTTCTCAGGCCCATGGGAGAAGGCACGCCGTGACAGCGCCAGCCACCAATCCTCAACCGTCACAGACAGCCCAGCCGCCGAGTCCATGGCCACTCGTCCTGGCCGGGACTCAACACCTGCGTCCGTGCGTCGTGATGCCGCGCGATCCAGGCGGGTCGGGCTTTGCCGTCCGCGCCCAGGCCGGCGGCGAGGTCTGCCCCCTCACGCGTGAGGAAGCGTTCCTGTTCGAGCAAATCCGGACCGGTGGGGCCCAGGCCGTTCTGCAATCCAGATTTGGATCCGCGGATGGCACCGCAAGCATCGAGACAACCGTCGAATTGATCTTGCGCCTTCACGCGAAAGGTTTGCTTGAACCACTCGCGGATCCCGAATTGATGAAAAGCATCGAGCGTCTGGCCACCCGGACGAAAGGGAACTCCGCGACCAGCGCCGACGGCAATTTGACGTCCGCCGCTGACCAGGGATCGCCGCGATGGCACGAGGCAATGCTGTCTGCCGCGGGTCATCCCGCGATGTCGATTGTTGTCATCACGGGAATCCTCATGGTGTTTCGCAGCCCGCTGACACGCTCGACCTTGAGCATCGACAGCGTCATCCGGCAGCTGGAATCACCGGCCGCCGCACTGGGAATGTTGTGGTTCGCCGGACTTGTCGCGTCAACGATTTACAGCCTCGTCGCCAACGCCATGATCGCGGGCGCCCTGCCGCGCCAGCTCAGAACGGGAACGCGCCTGTCCTTTCAGCGCCGCGCGATCCTGCTCCTGATGGCTGATTTTGACACGAACTCCGCGGACATGCTGACACGCGCACAGGAAATCCGCCTGCGCGCGACTTTCCTGGCGCTGCCCTGGCTGGGCGCCGGAATCGCCGCGATGGCCAGCGGCGGCATCAACGATCCCCTGATTGCCCTGGCGTTTGGTTTCATGATGGTTGGCCTGCGTGAAACCACGCCGCTGGATCGTGGCCAACTGGTCGCCTGCCTTGAGGCATGGTCGCGCCACAAGAATCTGCTCGAAATGACCCGTAAATTTCTCCGCGAAGGACTGCTGCGTTTCGACCAGAAGGCTGGTATCGGCGAGAGCATCCTCGCCACCACCATGATCGCGTGGCTCGCGGGCCTGACCGTCTATGGCGCGGAAATCCTGGTCTCTTCCGTTTACGAACTCGGCAACCGCGTCGCCTCACTCGCGGGTGGCGAGATCACCATTTCGGAAGTCGTCAACGCTGCCGCCGCGACTGCCTGGCTGGTGCTCCTTGGCCGGGTCTCGATCTCAAGTGTTATCCGGCTGGCGGCGATTCCCTTCCAGAATGCGCTCAGTCTGGCGTCTGTACCGTTGCGCGCCATGCGCCCCAAGGTCCTGTTGACTCTCACGAACCGGTTGACGCCTGAGGCGCTCTGCGGCGCCTTGCGCGAGATGCCGATCTTCGCGGCGAAGGAAATCCCGACACTCTTGCAAATCGCCCTCGGTTCACGCATCAGCCAGACCCACGCGGGACAGGTCGTCATCCAGCAAGGCGAGGCCGGAACCGAGTTTTATGTGATCCTCGAGGGTGAATACACGGTCGAACTCGGGGACGAGAGTGGCCAGGTCGCGACAACGGTGCGCCTGTTCCCGGGGGACTCCTTTGGCGAACTGGCCTTGCTCGAGGACCGCCAGCGCTCGGCAACAGTGAAGTCGGTGACATCGGGTGTCTTGCTGGCCATTCCGGAAAACATCTTCGCGATGGTATTCCCGAAAGATTCCACCGCGCGCAAGGAACTCACCCAGGTGATGCGAGTCGTGAAGTTGCTGCAGGAATCAGAGGCGTTGTCCTACCTGACCCCGGCCCAGACCATGGCGATCGCGCGGACGATGCGACCCCGCGCGGCGAAGGCAGGAGACATCATGATTCAAGAAGGCGACACGACAGCGAGTTGCGCGTACTTGATTGAGTCAGGAAATGTCCTCGTGACACGCAACGGGAATGTGCTGGCCGGAAAACTCTCGCGCGGGAATCTTGTCGGGACAACCGCTCTCGTCAACAATTCGCCGCGCACAGCCACCGTGACCTGCGCGACGGATGTCACGTGCTATGAACTGGCGCGGAATGATTTCCTGGACGCGTGCAGCCACAATGCCGTCGTGGCGCTGTTGCTGGGCAACATGACCGCGGCCCAGATGAAGTCGCATGAGACCACGCCCCAACCGGAAGAATCAAAAGCGTCACCTGAATTCAGCCAAAGGAGAGCCGCCTCATGATTGAGAGACTGCTGCCTTTGGCCCTGATGGGATCGATGGGCTACAAGGGTTACGAAAAGAAGGAAGTCGTCACCGGCAAGGTGCAGGAATTCGTTCACAGCGTCGAGCGTGTGGTCAACTACCAGCGCATGTCCACTGTCGCGCACGCGCTGGAACTGGCGATGATTGACGAGCACCCGCCCAGGATCGACGACCAGCGCGTCTTCAAGGAGACCGTTCAGCGCCTGGTGGGCATTGGCAGGAAAGGCAAAGGCGACGCGTCCAAGGACTTCTGGGGTACGGAACTTCGCATCCAGGTCAAAGGAAATTTGTTCGCGATCTTCTCTGCCGGACCAGACATGAAGTGGGGTACCAGTGACGACCAGAGGGTCGTCGCGGAGATCGCACGCTGAAAACCAGGCGGTCTCTTTCACGCAGGATACTTCCCAGCCATGATGAACAAACATCTACTGAAAGCCGGATATGGCGTCGCTGAAACGGGTCTTACCGCCAGTGAAGTGTTGATCCGCCTTTACTTGCTGATCTTCTACACCGACATCGTCGGGTTGGAACCGAAACTGGCGGGCTACGCCGCCGCGATCGCGATTGTCTGGGACGCGGTCATTGACCCCTTGATGGGAAACATCAGCGACCGCACCCGCAGCCGGTTTGGAAAACGCCGACCTTACATCGCCATTGGATCTATCTTGCTGGCGGGATCCCTGGTTTTTCTATTCTCGCCGCCGCATCTTGAAACCCAGTCCGGAAAATTCTGGTTTCTTCTGATTTCGTACATGCTGGTCAATACCGCGACCACAGTGATCGCGATACCGCACGCTGCCCTCGGCAGCGAACTCACACCGGACCGCGATGAAGTCACCGAGATCTACGCGTGGCGCCTGATTTCGGGGAATCTGGGCGCGATCCTTGGAACCATCGTTCCTGGCATCATCTTGACGCAGTCGAGTGGCGCGACCGTGGCGGCAGGAAATGCCCCGGAGCGAAGCGAGGCACACGCCATGGCCGCGGCAATCGTGGCGATCGTGATCATCGTCACGGCGATCACCACTTTCATCGTCACGCGTGGCGCGGACCAGCCATCAAACGAAAGCGGGAACGCTGACAGGCAAACGGGAGGCCAGGGAGGCAAGGAAGGCAAGGTTGCCAGGTCGGCCGCGGCGGCGCACCTTGACGGTCTGCGCTCGCTCCTGCGAAACAAACCTTTTCTGACCCTCTTCTCGGCGTATCTGATCGCCACCATCGGCGTGAATATCAATTCGAGTTTCGCCTTTTTCTACTACAAGTACCGCCTGAACCTGACCGAGGCGGACACGCAAAAGATCATCGCTTTCTTCATGGTGGTCTTCACCCTTGGCCTTGCCGGTTGGATCGCCGTGTCCAATCGATTTGGCAAGAAGATCCCCCTCTTCGCCGGGACACTTGGGCTCGGTGTCATGACCGCGACCGGTTATCCATTGTTCTCGCCAGGCAGCATGACGGGACCAGCGATCGCAGGTATCCTTGGCGGGATTTTTGTCGGATCGATTTTGCTGCTCGACGCGTGGCTGGTTGACGTTGTCGATTATGACGAGGTCAAAACGCGGCAAAACAGGCCGGGACTTTATTTTGGAATCTGGAAGATGGGATCCAAGGCGGCACGCGCCCTGGCCGTCGCAATTTCCGGGATTTTGCTGTCGGCGATCGGATTCCAGCCGAACGTGACACAAACTCCGGAGGTTTCCTGGAACCTGGCCCTGGTATTCGGGCCCGGCGTGGCGTTCTTCTTCATCACGGGAGCCATCTTGTCGTTGAACGTGCGGCTTGATGAGGCACGGGTCAAGAAAGTGCGACGGATCCTGAGCCGCCGGACCACACGGATAAATCCGCCATCACGGCGACGCGTTCATAAACCACACGCTCATGCAGGCGGCTTGGCTTGCCGGTCCATATCTCGATACGCGCGGGAGTGACTCCGTATCCACCCCAGTTGGGTGGACACGGAACCGGCTGCCCGTGGAAGCGGGCTTCCATTTCCGCGACTTGTTTCAGGAGCTGATCATGCGAAGTGATCTCGCGGCTCTGGGCCGAGGCCCACGCGCCGATCTGGCTGCCGCGCGGACGCGTCGCGAAATAAGCCTCTGAACGATCACGGGAGAGCTTTTCCACCGAGCCTTCGACGCGGATTTGACGATTCAACGTCGGCCACAGGAAGACCAGGGTCACGAAAGGATTCGCGGCGAGTTCACGTGCCTTGCGACTGTCGTAGTTGGTGAAAAAACAGAACTTCCCGTCCTCGACGGCCTTGAGCAACACGATGCGGGCGGATGGCTTGCCATCGAGTCCAATCGTACACAGGGTCATGGCGTCGGCATTGTCGAGGCCGAGGGCCAGGCCGTCTTTGAACCAGGAGTCAAACCACTCGAAGGGGTCGCGTGTTTGGTTGGGCATGGGGTGCTCCGTTTGGAAGAAAAGATCCTTCGCCTCCGGCTCAGGATGACGGCCCTGCTTCAGGATGACGGCCCTGCTTCAGGATGACGGCCCTGCTTCAGGATGACGGCCCTGCTTCAGGATGACAGCCACCGTCAGTTGACCCAGACGGGCAGGGCGACCGACTCGCGGGCCGAGTCCTCGAGGACCGCGCGACCGATGCGGACACCGTCAAGGGCCGCGCTGACGATCCCGCCGGCAAATCCGGCGCCTTCGCCTGCAGGGAAAATGCCCGGATGGCTGACCGATTGCAAGTTGCGGTCACGGACCATCGAGACCGGGGCCGACGTTTTCGACTCGAGGCCGACGACGATGGCTTCCGGTGAAAGATAGCCACGCATGGTCTTGTTGTAATCATGCATCGCGCCGCGCAAGGCGTCCACAATGAACCCGGGCAGCAACTTGTCCATCCGGTAATTGGAGACTCCTGGCCGGTAAGTGGAGGCCAGGACTCCTTTTGAGTCGCGGCCCTTCATGAAATCCACCAGCCGTTGGGCCGGCGCGTTGTAGTTGCCGCCGCCCGCGGCGAAGGCGCTGCGCTCAAGTTGCGCCTGGAAGTGCATGCCGTCCAGAGGATGCCCACGGAAGAAATCCTCGCGCAATACATTCACAACGACCGCCGCGTTGGCGAAACCGCTCTTGCGCCCGTGATAGCTCATCCCGTTGATGGCGAGGTGTCCAGGTTGCGCGCCCGTCGGCATCAAATGCCCGCCCGGGCACATGCAGAAGGTCCAGATACCGCGCGATTCGGCTTGCGCCGCGAGTTTGTATTCGGCTGCCTGCGGCAGGAAACACGTGCCGTACTGGATACGGTTGATTTGTTGCTGGGGGTGCTCGATCCGCGCCCCCATCGCGAATGGCTTTGGCACCATCGCGAGGCCCTTGTCAAAAAGCATCTGGTAAGTGTCGCGGGCCGAGTGGCCGATCGCGATCACGAATTGATCGGTCGGAATTTCACGACCATCGTCGAGCCGGACGATCCAGCGCGCCGAATCGCCACCCGAGGCGAAATCGAGGAAGCGACGCCCGAAGACAAACTCGGTGCCAAGTGATTTCAAGTGCTGGCGCATGTTGTATGCGACGCGCATCAAGAAGTCGGTGCCGATGTGAGGCTTCGCGTCGTACAGGATGTCGGCGGGAGCGCCGTGCTGGACGAACTGCTCGAAGACATGGCGAATCAACGGATGGTTCTTCCCGCAAGTCAACTTGCCGTCAGAGAATGTTCCCGCGCCACCCTCGCCAAAACAGTAGTTGCTCTCGGCCTCGAACGATCCCCGGCGGCGCAGGCGGTTCACGGTGCGCATGCGGCCTTCAACCGGTTCGCCGCGTTCCACCACAACGCAGGGCTGGCCAGCCAGGGCCAAAGTCAGGGCGGCAAAAATCCCGGCGGGTCCAGAACCGATGATGACTGGTTTGTGACGCATCCGAACGGCATCAGGATTCAGTCCGTCGAGGGGATTGGCGACGTTGATCCCCGGTGATTTCTCGGCGACGCTCTGGTTGCGGGCCAGGACCTGGTCCTCGTCCTCGATGTCGACATCGACCTGGTACTTGTAGACGATCGCCGACTTGCGACGGGCGTCCAGGGACTTCTTGAGGATGGTCATCGCCTTCAGATTTTCCCGGGGAATTCCCAGGCTCATGGCAACAGCGGTCTGCAAGGAGTCGGACGGCGTCTCGACACCAGCAGGGATGACGACTTCTCGAAGGCGAAGGGTCACGGGCGCAGGTTCCCCAAAAAGGACTGAAAGTAATGAAAACCGGAAAGATTATTAGAATCTGTCTTGAAATAGGTCAAGTATATTAATGAAGGAGCTTGAGACAGGAGGAGAGTTAACCCGTCACTGCCGGTCAGCGACAGTCCCGGGCCTCAAAATTCACCGCCGCGGGGCGCAGGGTGTAGCGCGCGCATTCGCCACTCGGGCGCATAAAATCGATAGTGATATCAGAATCTTGCGAAGAAAATCCGTGACTGGACGCCCATCCGTTGACCTTGATTGCCAGGTCGCCATCGTTGAACAAGCTGCTGTTGCGGGTGCGGGCCGAGGCCGAGGCCGTTAAAAGTCGACCCTTGCGGGAGTTGTCGACCAGGTTGACCGACTCGGAACGCTCAAAAAGTTGACAGGACCCGAGGCGCGCGTGTGATGGCCCTTCATGGGACGAACCCTGCCGGGTCAGCATGCACGGATCGCCGGGAGTCCCGGCATCGTAACCACGCCAGAACCGTTGCTGGACCGGAACCTCACTGCGCGGGCCCACGTACCTGCCGTCTACGCGACCCGCAAAACGGTAGGCGCGCCCGGTGGCGGCCTTGTCTTTGCCTTTCGCCGGACACGAGAACGCGGCAGCCGTGGACATGACCATGCTGGCCTTGCCTTCGCTGGACCGGACAAGTTCCGTCAGGTCGCGGGAATCGCAAGAGAAAGTCAGCGAGAACGCCGCCAGTTGCCGGTCCACAATCAACTGGTCAGCCGCGGCGGCCACGGAATCGCCCCTGAACGCGAGGCTTTGCGGTTTGGTCGCGCACGCCGTGACATCGGCCTCGTAGGTCAGCTTGATGTTGACGCCATCGAGGCGCGCCACGTCGTTGATCGCCGCCTCACCGTCACAGAAAACCGGTTTCGGGTTGGACAAGGCACGCCGGGATAACGGCGCGAGGCCCAGTTCCAGATTGGCATTGTCGAAATCAAACATGCGACCAAGCGACATGTCAGCGAGGGCCGTCGAGTTGACCACGACCGCGTCGAGCTCGGCTTTCGAGGCGACCGCGAACGCCGTCGCGTCCAGCACGTCGGAACCATCGTCAAGGATCGTCGTCTGGTTTTCGACGTTGCGGCCGGAGATCACATTCTTGCCGCACGCGGCCAGGGACACAGGGAGAATCGAGAAGAGGAACAGGACCTTGCGGATATTCGTCATGAGGATCAAGCCACCTGCGAAAGTTCGCCAAGAAATTTTCGATAATTTCGTCTGGTGACATCATCCCGGAAAACGGGCTCAGCTTCAATTGAGAACCACGGAGGCTCCTCACTGATGGCCCGGGATTGCTGGACAACGACGTGGACACCCGGAGGATCGATCCGCAGCACCGTACCGGGGCCGATCGGGAATTTGGCGTAAAGTCGCATCTCGTGAGGAGCCATCGAGGCCAGATAGGCCTGGGATTGGCGCGGGACCGCGGTGGAGGTGTCCTCCAGTTCCGCGATCGACTCTGGAACGATGGCGACACCGACGCGCATGAACAAGTGTTCGGCATGCGGTGGACGCATGGCACTGAAAAGCCTCCCGACGATCGATTTATCGCGCGCGGAGAGAAAGATCACGAGGAGGATGGTCGCGATGAGCGCGACGATGGCCGCGATCAGGCTCCACGTCTCCGCGGCAAGCTGGAACCACGGGCCACCATCACGCGCCTTGGCATATAACTCGAGCGCGTCCACCGGGAAATTCCCCCTGGTTCATTCAATCCTGGCTTTTGGGAAGGCTCAGCACGTCAAGGACCGTGTCATCGCCTCCGTCCGTTTCGGAACTGTTCTGCATCACCCGCAACAGGTCCGTCGACGTGATGATCCCCAGCAGGTGATTCTGGTCGTCCGTCACCGGCAGGGAATCAATTGCCTTCGCGACCATTTGTTCCGCGACCGCCGACAGCCTGGCCGACGGGCGACAGCTGATAATTTCCTTTTTCATGATGTCGCCAACTTTAAGGTCGGGGAACTTGATGCCGCCGGCGCCGTAGGTCGCGCGCAGGAGGATGTCGCGATCCGAGATGATTCCAATCAGTTTTCCATCACGAACGACTGGAAGATGGCGGCAATGGATGTCCTGCATCAGCTCGTAAGCGTCCTCGACACGGTCGTCGACGAGCGCGCACAAGACATGGCGCGTCATTTCCTTGTCCGAGCGTTTCTTGCCGACGGGTGATTTTGGCATCTTGGAACCTGACCGGGCGAGGTTGTTCACAGGAAACTCCTTCGAGGCGCGACCAACAACGCGCCAACTGTTTCCAGGAGGAGCAAGAAACATTCCTTTGAGATAAGATGTGTTTGCATCATCGAACTGGGACGCGCGAGGAACGCGCGTGACGGAGCGGACAACGCGTGAAGAAGATCGCCTTCGCCATCGCCACGGGAATTTTCGCGGGTCAGGGACTCGCGATGCCGCCGCCGGACAAAACGAGGTCGGGTCTTGAACTCGACGACCCCGCGGCGAAGGAAAAACTGCCACCGGCGAGTTCGACCGGAGCACTGGAAGTACCGAAAGCCACCGCCGGGGAAGCAGATGTCGAGGGACGCCTGTTGCCGCCGCGCAGGCGGCCGGTGAGGGGCAGGCGAGAACCGCGCATCTGGAGCGTCGGCGCGCGGGCGGGCAGGCTGGGCAACACGGGAGTCCTTGGGCAGTATGTCGGGTCAGGCGAATACGCATGGAATCTGGGATTGAATTTTTTGGACTATACAGGGCTTCAGTCGATGGGCCTGACCCTGGAGGCCTTTGCTATTTTCGACGATGGATTCAACCGGATTACCTGGCCGACATTTCACAAGTGGCAGGAATCACGAGGAAAAATCATTTATCTCGTCGGGCTTGGGATCCAGATGGACGCGCAAGGCCTTTATCCGCGGATACCGGCAGGGGTGCAGTACACCATGTTGGGGGACCCAGTGACGTGGTCTTTCCAGACGACACTGTTTGTCGGACAAGTTCTGGGGACAAAATCAGGGGCCGGGCTTGGCCTCGCGCCCGAACTGAGCGTGCGATACATCCTCGAATGATTCATTTTTGATCAATTTTCTGAATTTTTGCTTGCCGAAGTCAGGTGGGTGACATACTAGGGGCCGGCATCCGGTTAGTTGTCAGTACGCAAATCGATTCGTTTTTCCCATATAAGCCAGCGATCGGGCTGGTGTTTCTACGGGGCGCCGTAAATGCCCCTCTATGAGGAGACCCTGAGATGATCCGTTTCTGCGCCCGCGCCCTGCTGTCCTGCGCCCTGTTTGCATCCCTCAACCTCGTTACCGCCTGCGGTGAGGCTCCGAGTGAGTCGGCCGCGTTCCTGGCAGACTATCGCGCTGGTTATTCCATGCGCGCCCAGAATGGCGAAAGATTCCCGCGTACGCCCCATCTGGAGATGACTCCGGGCAGCAAGTGCGACCGCCCCGACAAGTACCGTTACGGCGAACATGTCCCTTACTGCGAGCGCGACGTGAAGTCCCATCGCAAGGCTGCCATTTTCGTCCGTTACGATAGCGAGCTGGGCTACGCCACGCGCAGCCTGAACCGCATGCAATTCAAGATCGACCATCACATCCCGTTGTGCATGGGCGGCAGCAACGAGGACAACAACCTTTGGCCGCAGCACAGTTCAGTTTACGAACTGACGGACCCGGCTGAGGGCTACCTGTGCGAGATGATGTCCTCCGGGACCATGCGCCAGGCCGAGGCGATCAAGATCATCCAGGAGATCAAGCAGTCGCCCGAGCGCGCCGCCCAGATCCTTCCGGGCGCGTACTGACGAAAGTTGACCAGACTCAGATTTTGCTGATGGCGTCCAGCCGGCGAAGGTTCAGCGGCACCATGATCCGCGAAGCCAATCCACGCTGCTGACGCCATTGGCTGTACTCCTGACCAAGGATCCACGCCTCAAGATCCCTGAGCACAGGCAGTTCCACGCGCATCTGCTGCAATGACTGCAGGGCCTGGATGTTGTCAGGGAGCATCATCAGGCTGAGCCTCGATGCCAGCTTGCCGAGAAAATCATGACCTTCCTGGTCGGTAAAAGAACGACACTCCTTGCCAAGTTCCTGCCACGCGATCCGCTCTTCGGCTGACAGGTCGCGCAACCATCGCGCGACCTTCGACGTCTGGGATTTGTACTCTGGAATGTGCGCCACGCGCGGAATCAGTTCCGACACCGTGTTGGCCAGACGGCTGAATTGCCAGTTCCACGCGTTGCATCCGAGGCGCTGGCCCAGGAGCACAAACAAAAGTCCCCACGGTGAGGCCGGGGCCATCTGGAGAAACGGCGGCAGCGAGACGCCGCCGAACGCCGCCTGTTCGTGACTGAACCGGAACGCGCGGGCACCGGGAGGCAGCCATTTCAGGGCCTTTAACGCCAATTCGATGCTGGCCTCGGGCGATCCGGCCGGCGCGGAAACCGGTTTCAGGACGCGGGACCGTCCATCAAAGAGGCTGAACAGTTCTGGCAGGCGAGGGCCGACGCGCAACAGGGCACGGGCCATTTGCGCCTCGCGGGGCAGGAAACCGGCGAGGGCCGTTTTCTCGATTTCCTCGAGAGTCGGCGCCATGAACGGATAGAACCCTCGGCGTTCGCCTGAGATCTCGAGCGCGTGTCGGGCCGACGGAATCAAAGCAGACCTTGTCGAGGCAACCGCGGCGACGCGCCAGCACAGGTCATCATTCTGGGCGGCACTGGCGGCGCGCCAGATCGCGTCGAGGTCATTGTTGGTCAGGCCCGCGACGGTGGCTTTCTTGAGGATCGCGAGGCGCTGCGCGTCGGGGGCTTTTTTCTGGATCGCGATGCGCTCGAGTTCCGACAGGACGACGAGGGGCGTGCGCCAGCTCGAACGAAGGTAATCCTCGATGTCATGGGCGCTGAATGAATCAGGGTCACCAGCGATCGTCAACTGGGCCATCACGACGCGACGTTCTTCATCGCCGGTCCCCCAAATCCCCGGGGCATGTCGTGAGACATGGGTCATCGCGGCGCGCAGCAAGTCACTCCAACGGAACGGCAAGGCGAACTCGGCGGAGGAGGAGACATCGAGGATCATGCGGCGCGCTTTCCAGAGGGTCTCCTCATGACCGCTGCCATGGGCGATGTACTGGTGCAGCATGGCGACGCCGTGCCACCAGGAATCCAGCAAATGCGACGCGTCGCCCCGGATTTTCAACGGGCCCTGCCAGAGGGCAGCGTCGAGCGGGGCGGGATGAAAGACAAGCGCGTTGGCCTGGAACGGGGAGTAGAGGGCTGGCATCACGCCGGCGAGATCGCGATTGAGGACAATGCTCTCTGACAATTGGGCCCAGGCCTCAGGCACCTGAGGAATGAATGAAAGGATGTTTTTCAATACTTCGTTGAGACGGGCGCGACCGGGATCCCTGGAACTTGCGAGGCGACGCGCGGAGGCAAGCCTGTTTTCCAGATGCTCGAGGCGTTGCTGCCACGTGCCTTCGACGATCTGCACCTCGATTGGATCCGAGATGGAATTCGGGGTCTCCTTGACCGTCTGGTTGAGCAATTCCACCGCCTCGGAGTGACGATCACTTCCTTGCGGAACCAGACGCACCAGTTCGCGCACATCAAAGTCAAATCCAAGATCCAGGGCAAGACGACCCGCCTTCAACACGACCTCGTCGTGATTGACGCCGGACAATCCCGGGGAATTTTTTGCGGCGTCCAGGATGCCGGCGCGATGCGCGCGGAAATACATGAACGCGGGCGCGGGATCGCTGCCTTTCGCGAGAAACAGGAATACAACGAGCCGTTCAGCGGGGAGGAGCTGGGCTCCGTCGCGGGCGCGGACCAGCGTCTCGGCAACCAGCTCAAATCGACCAGCCGACCAGGCGATCAGCGCGAGCCTCTCGCGCACAGACGGGTGAAGGTGGAAATAAAAAGTGTGACGGGCGTCTCGAAGGGATCCGGCCAGATCCAGCAATTCCTGTCGCGTGCCGTGGAGGGCACACAGTTCCAGGAAGTGCGCCGCGGAGACGTCAGCCGGGGCCAGCATGAAAAGCTTCCATGCGACTGACTGGAGTTGAGGCCACTTGGCGCCTGAGTGAATGAGCGCGGCCAGCATCTTGCGCAATTGCGCGGCGTCCTGATTCCCCGGTGCGGCACTGTGCGCTTCAACCTTGGAGGTGATGGTCTGTTCCCCGCCCTGTTTGGCGGATTCCCGCGCCACGGAGGATTTTTTGCGGCCCGCGATCGCGGCGAGGCCGCGCTCGATCACCTGTGCGAGGGGAGCACCATTCGCGCGGGCTTCACGCAGAATCCGCGCAAGCTGTGCGGCAGACATGTCGCGCTTGTCATCCATGGATTTCAACCTGTTAAGGAATAATTCAATTGTAGCATGAAACCGCGCTTTTCGCGGTTGCGGGGCAGCCCGGGGGTCCGGTAGGATTCGATCAACAAAAGAGGCAAAAAATGCTGACATATCCGAACATTGACCCGGCTATTTTCACCATTGGACCATTTCATCTTGGTCAGACTTCGATTGGCCCGTTCCAGCTGCGCTGGTACTCGCTCATGTACATCATTGGCCTGGTGGCCGTGTTCTTGTTCCTGCGCCGCGCTGTGCGCACCGGCCGGCTCAAGATGACCGAGGAACAGATCGAGGTGAGCCTCGTTTACGGACTCGTCGGCATGATCCTCGGGGCCAGGCTGGCATACGTCTTCATCTACAATTTCGAATATTACCGCCATCACCTGTCCGAGATGGTCATGATCTGGCAGGGCGGACTGTCATTTCACGGTGGCTTTGTTGGATTGATCACAGGGATCCTGATTTTCTGTCATTTGAACAAGATCGATTTCCTGAGCCTGACAGACAACATCGCGGCGATCATCCCTGTCGGCCTCGGGTTTGGCCGCATCGGGAATTTCATCAACGGGGAATTATGGGGCCGCGTATCGGATGTGCCCTGGGCCATGATTTTCCCGGGCGGCGGACCTTTGCCGCGACATCCATCGCAAATCTATGAGTCGTTCCTCGAGGGCTGGCTGTTGCTGGCTTTGACCTTGTTCGTGTACAGCCGGAAACCACGGACAGGCGTGGTTTCGGCGACATTCATCCTGGGCTACGCGAGTTTCCGTTTCATCGCGGAATTTTTCCGTGAGCCGGACCAGCAGCTGGGCTTCTTCTTCGGCGGATTCTCAATGGGGCAGTTGCTGTGTTCCCTGATGTGGGTATTCGGAGTCTTCATCCTGATGTACTCGAAAACCCACTATTCGGGAAAACCGGCACACTGATCACTTCGCGGCGGGAGCATTCGC
>RGVZ01000481.1 GCA_010029825.1 bacterium
CGCCACGCCCCCCAGTCGGCCCGCGGCCGGTTGGCGGCCGAGGAGACCGTCCTCCTACTCGCTCCGGGGTCCCTCCTATTCGCGACGCCCCCCAGGGTCGTATGAATCGTCCCTCGCGCTCGCCGGAGCCCCCAACTCGACACTCCTCTCGATCTCCGTCACCACCGCGTCGTTCGCGATCCCGAGAGCGCGCCTACCAACGCACTTCGCGCTCTCGTTCTCGTGACCACGCCACTCGACGTGATCGTGAACACTCGACCTCCAATCCCATCATGGGCAGTGCAGCTCAATACCGACGGGCGGCACGTTCCTCTGATGAGGGTCCCTCCAACTCGCAGCGCGAGGAGGTGCGCGAAGCTTCTCTGTCCCGTGCTCCTTCCCCGCAATCTGCACCCCCGGCGCAATCTGTTCTTGACGTGGTATCGTCGGCGAGCTTTTACGCTCGTCCGATTCACGAACAGAACGCGCTTCTCCACAACTTACTCGAGGAGAACCGTGCTCGATTCGCGGCGCAAACCGCGGGTTTTCCTGCACTGGGTGCCCCAGCCCCGGACCGGGCGGCTCCTCCCACACTCCCAACACCCGTTATGGCCCCTCATTCTGCGTCTCAGGCCGCTGGTGGTTCGACACACACGCCACCATCCGCGCCGAGCGCCAACTCTGGGCCACAGCTGGAGCAACCACAACCACATTGGGCGGCGTCGGTCTTCAATGTGCCGTCCGCTATGCCCCCACCTTCCACAATTCCGACTCACTCAGCACGGATGCCTCCACACGGGAGTGCATCGACGATGTCCTCATATCACATGAGTACACCGTCCCGTACTGATGCATCTACTCTTCACACCCCGTCAGTGCTGGGTGCTGCGACCCCAACTACTACGGGTCACTCGTCCTCGTCTGCTGGGTACCACCCAACACCGGCGGTCCCGCAACAGCAGGCAAACGTTTACCCCATCACTCTGGCGCCTACCAAGCCTTATATCTTGGAGGCTCCTCACCATCTTTCTGCCGAGCATTTAGCGTCCTGGCACCGCTACTGTTCGACGATGATCACCGCGAACCAAACGTTGGATTTTTATCAGACGTTTGGCGTCTCGCTCCAACACATGATTTTTCAATACATTCGACTACATGCCCTCGATCCAGTCTTCCACACGCGAACGCTGGATCGCCAACAATTCTACATCCTCTCCATGCAGCAGCCACGCAAAGTCTTGGATACTTTGCTTGAGGTGTTTCACACAATGCAATACCGTCAAAACCCTCAGGCCCAAGCTTTGACGGGGACTACTGTCGTAGGAGCCCTCACTGCCATCCAAATTCGTTACACACTGGACGATCGGGTGGCATTTTTCAACTACACGGAACGTCTCGCTGCCATTAGTGCGGACGTTACCCACCAACCCACATTCCAGCGCCTTCGGGCGATGGATCCCACCGACCCCCAACAGCGCGAAGAGTTGCGCCAACACCAACTGCCCTGGATCCAAGTCCTCCAGCAGCAGATGCCTTTCCCACCGGAACGGCCCAACGACATTCACAGCCTCCTCCGCGTCGCTTTCGATCGCGAGTTGGCTCTTGCACACCCCGTGGACTTGTCTGATATCGTGGCTATTCTAAGCCGCGAATACTACAAGCTCCATTTCCAGCGCATCGATTGTGGAGTTGCAGTACCGCCTCAACGGGCGGCTGCTCCTCCATCACCACAACACCCTCCTTCGCGTCGTGCGGAGGCCCATAAGGACGGGAAGGGCGCACAGTCGCGCCCTCCGTCTTCCCCCACTCCCATGCAAGGTCAACCGGGAGAGCGACCTCGAGAGTCACCTCGAGTGCCGTCATCTCAACCGGTAGTCCCTGCATCGACTCAACTCACTCAGCCTACTCACTCCACTCAACATACTCGCTCTCACGAGTCCAC
>RGVZ01000482.1 GCA_010029825.1 bacterium
CAAAGTTGATGTAGTTGTTGGAACTCCAGTAAATGCCGCCATTCTGGCGGTTTCCGTAGTTCACGTTATTGAAGTAGAACGGAAACGGCACGCCGCAGCGATCGCGCCCCCCGCGGCAACAAGCACACCCGGACCGGATACCGCGGCGCAACCCGTGCTGCCTTCCAGAGAACTTCCAGTGTAACCACCGCTACAGAACCAGGGACAATTCGCGGACGAGGCCGTTGTGGAAGTCCAGGTCGCATGCGCGGGCAAAGTGTTGGCACAAGCGTTCCGGAACTGGCCGTCGTTGGAATAGTACCCCGCGCCGACGGCGGTACACGTCGAGCTGACAGGGTAATATCCGGGATTGCAAGTCACGCCGGAAGACGAACTCGTGTCCTTGGTCCATGTCGCGAGGGACGCGTCAGCCGGATCCATCCACGCGCTGCCGGCTGGAAAGCGTTCCCGCCGTTTTTTCAGCGCTGAACCCGGCGCTGCCCGCGCATGAAGTCCCGGATATGGCCTTGAACTTGTAGGCTGCGATCGATCCGCTGGCAGGCGGGACGTTCAACATGAACGATGTCAGCGCGCTGGTACCGGACGGCGCGCCCGTAAAGCTGACGGACGCCGGGGCCGGGGAGACCTTGGTCCAGGATTCAAAAGTCGCGTCGGCGAAATCCTGCCACGTCTCATTCACATCGCGCCCGATGACGCACAATGTCACAGGGCCGTCGGCAAGGGCACTGAACCCCGCCGTGATGCGGACATCGACGCTGAATTCGCCCTGATAGTCCGATGAATCCGCGCAAATTTCACTGCCGCCGCTGGCCAGTTTGTACTTGTAGTGGGTGACACCGGTGCCGGAAATGTCAACGGCAAGGACCGTCACGCTGGATTCACCGGACGGCGCCGAAAAGATCATGGCCTCGGGACTGCGCGAAGTCGCGCCACCGCCGCCACCTCCGCCATAAGTCTCCGTGGACGAGGAATCCCCGGGAGTGGGGTCTTCGGCCGCGGTTTTGGCACAAGACAGCGCGAGCGACGCGGCAAGACCAGCCGCGAAAAGTCGACGCCAATGTGTCGCCGTCCGCATGACGCGCTCCAAAACCAGTCAATCAAGGCAACACAAATCCGTCCACGGCGTTGTAGATGTACTTGGACTTCGTCCAGTAGGTTCCCGTCGCGTCAGATCCCAGCGAGAAACTGAAGTTTCCACCAACCGGAATCGTCGCGCTCGTCGTATACGGGGATACCGTATAGTACAAAGTTCCGCTGCCGGGGTTCGCAGAGGCCGAATAAGAGAATGTGTCCGCCGTAAGACGCGTGATGGTAACGGTCCCGTTGGCGTTGGTGCTGCTGGCGTTCGCGACGGTGATTTGCTGGCCCGTGGCGAAACCGTGCGCGGAACTCGTCACCGTGACCGTGTAGGGCCCGCTGCCGCTGCTCGTATAAGTCGCTGTCGTGGGCAGGCCGTAGACGTTGATGTACGAGGATCCGTTCGAGATGGCTGACACGCCGGCTGTCGACATCTGGACGCCGTAGAGGATGTTGACAACTTGATAGCAGTCAGACCAGGCCGCCCCGTTGTAACACTTGTTGGCCGTCTGCGGAAGGATCTGGCCGGTTGTACCCATGGCGAACATCTCGACCTTGATGTTCTGGGTTGTGTTGGACGCCTGCCCGTATTGGTACCCTTCGTAGGTCAGGCTGAACCGCCGGATGCTGTTGGGCGTGTCCGTCGCCAGATACAGGAATGTCATCATGTTGTCCCGGGCGTTCATATAGATCCCACGTCCCGGGGAGGCGGCGCTGAATCCACTGTACTGCGGGCTGCCGAAACCAAAGTTGATGTAGTTGTTGGAACTCCAGTAAATGCCGCCATTCTGGCGGTTTCCGTAGTTCACGTTATTGAAGTAGAACGGAAACGGCACGCCGCAG
>RGVZ01000483.1 GCA_010029825.1 bacterium
GCCCTTGATCTGGTCCATCGTCCGGTCAAGCCGGTCGCGGATGGCGAAGACGGCATTGTTGATCTGGTCATCCTCCAACAAGTTGAGATGTTCCGCCTGTTCGGCGGCTTCCAAGATGTTGGTGAAGGCCGAGTCGAAGTGCTTGGCGTCCGGGTTCTGAAGCACCGAGGACAGGTGGCACAGCGGCTTGAGCAAGGAGGCGCGGACATACGGCGCGACCGAAGACAATTTATCGTTGAGAGTCTCGGTCTGCGCCGCCTGAATCTGCTCGGCGATCTCCCCGAGAACACCGAGTCGGGCGTCCTTGGGATTGGCGATGGCGAAGCTGTCGAGCTTGGCGTAGAAGCGCGAGACAACGTGATCGACAGGCGGATAGTCGTCGTCTTTGAACGCTCCGTTGAGGCTGCGCTTCGCACCATCGAGATAGATGGAGTATTCGTCGGCCAATCGCTTGACCATGGTCGCACGTTCGTCGAAAAGCGCGTTCACTTCTTTGCGCAGGTCGAAGAACTTGATGGCGGGGAGCAAGCCGATGCCCCGTGCGAACGGAGCAGTGAACTTGTCCACGACAGCGCGAATCTTGGTGTCGAGTTTGCTGATGTCTTCGAGCACACCGGCAGTCGGAAGCGTGTGCTTTTGAACCTTCATCAGCTTCGGGTCGTTGATGCCGTGCGACGAGGAGACCTTGCGGCTCTCGCTTTTGTCGGTTTTGACGGGGTTGTAGGAGCCGAGCTGGAGAGATACCAGCAGGGCGGAGGAGCGGATCTTGTCCGCGATTTGATCGTTGGTTAGTTGATCACTCATAGGTTTGATGTGTTGGTCGTTGTTGATGTGACTTACCCGTTATCGGGTAAGCGGATTAGATGTTGTCGGCCTCGGGACGCGCTCGCATCCACGGCTGACTTTTGATGTTGGAGAGCCAGTCCTGCACGGAGGGGATGCAGCGCAAATCCTCATGGACGTGCTGCTCACCGATGACGCGCACCGGAATGACTTGGCCGTTTGCATTTGTGACAGTTGCGCCAAATAGACGCTCGCACATGAAGATGCCCTCGGCGTGATGACGCAGGGCACGATGACGCCAGTCCGCATAGTATGCTTTGCTTGCGTCAAACCAGTCGTGGATGGGCAGATAGTCGTCGGGACTACCGCCCCACTTCTTGGCAGAGGAGACGGCGTGGTGGTAGGGGTGCACTACTCCTCCCCTCCTTCCTCGTCGTCGCCCAAGAGATTCCACTCGTTGGTGGCGACCGTGTTTTGTGAGGTGACGTTTTGGTAGACGTGGCCCGAGACTTCTCCGGTCTTGAAGTCGAACGAAACCGAACCTCCGCCGCCGTCGTTGTTATACCCGGTGCTGTTGACCCAGTCCTCGGCAACGTCCTTGACCAGTTCTTGCAGCCGGTCGTGGTCGGACGTCCACTTGGGATTGGGGATATAGCTCCAATTGTGCTTGGTCTCGTCGCGGATGTGTCGCGGAAAATCCTCCAAAGTCGGGTCATCGAATTCCCCCGAGTCTCCGTAGCCTCGGAACGTGGCTTCCGCGGACGGAATGCCGAGCTTCACGGCGAGCAGGAACATCTCCGCAGCTTTCGCATCGGAGCCGGTGAGTCTGGACTTGGCCAGATTGATGAGAGCTTTTTGAGTGAGTTGTTTGCTCATGGGTTAGTGCTTTTTAGGGTTGCGGTTGATGATACCCGAGACAAAGGCAAAGCTCGGCTGGGCATCAGGATTGCAGGGTCGCAGGGTCGCAGAGCGGCGCTCTGGGATCATGCGTTTGCAGCCGGGCCTCCAGATGTAGGCGCGGCGATTCGGTTGTTTGGTTGGTGACTCGAAGGTCATGGTTCGTTTTCTTTCTAGGTTAGGTTTTGCTGTCCACTTGTTGGCGGGACGGCTTTGCCATGCTTACCCGATAACGGGTAA
>RGVZ01000484.1 GCA_010029825.1 bacterium
CGGGGGAGAAGTTTTCGAGTGACGAGACTTCCGGGCAAGAAACCTCGGGACCTGGCTCGGGCAGGGCGTTGTTCTTCTTTCCGAATAGCGATCCGAACACTTTTGAGGACCTCTGAAAGATGGCGATTTGGGAAATGCTTGTAACAGGTTGGATACCGCATCCTGCGACGATTCCGCAACTTTCTTCCTGAACTTATTTGGCAAGGGGCCGATAGACCTGGGCGGAGGGATGTCGCCGTGCCCGACCAGCAAAAACCAGCCAAATCCGTTTGGACCCGTTATATCGCGAACTTGCGTCGTTCCACCGTGCCTTTGCTGATCGGTACGACGTTGACCCTGGGGACTGTATGGACCCAGTTCAATCTTGTGACCGAACAGCGTTCCGCCCTGACAGACATCCTGCGTACCGCCGAGTCAAAATTGCTCGACATCCGTTTCCGCCTGCGTGGGCCACGCAAGCCCGAGTCCAAAGTCGGAATCCTCGCGGTAGACGAGAAATCCGTCCGTTCGATCGGCCGGTGGCCATTTCCGCGCAGCGTCTATGAGAAGGTGTTCGCCAACCTCAAGGCCGCCGGGGTGTCGTGGATCGGTATGGACATAACTTGGAGCGAGCCAGAGCGCACCTTGCTCGAGGATATCTTGCCCCGAGGGACGGCCCTGACGCGGATCGACGCGGCCGGGCTGCGCAGGCTGTCGGCAGCACTCGGCGAGGCCAGCCCCGGAGACCAGGGCCTGGCGCGCGGTGTGAAGGCTTTTGGCAACGTGGTCCTCGGGTATTTTTACTATCCGACCCTTGAGGAGGCGCCTCCTGCCGCGGACAGACCCTTCGCCGGCCTTGAGTTGATGGGGTCCTCGGCGATCCAGAACGTGATCCTTCCAGACGCGATGGAACTCAAGGATTATCCGTTCATCCAGGCCTACGGGGTCGCGGCCAACATTCCCATGATCAACACGGCGTCGAGGCACCACGGATTTTTCAACAACGAACCCGATGAGGACGCCGTCATCCGCTGGATCACGCTTGTCCGCAATATCAAGGGCCAATTGATGCCCAGCCTCGCGCTGAAAACCGTCGCCAACGCGATGGGGCGCGAGCCAGTCGTATTCTTCGACAATCACGGAGTCCAGGACATCGTCCTCATGAACCCGAATGACGACAAGGATATTGTCCAGATTCCAGTCGACCCCATCGGCATGGGGCGCGCCATGATCAACCACCTGGGCGGTCGTCAGACATTGCCCCATTTCAGCTTCCTCGACGCGCTCAACGACTCGTTCTCGCCGGACGAGCGCGAAAAATTGAAGGGCGCGGTCCTCCTTGCGGGGCCTACGGCGACAGGCATAAACGACATCCGCGCCAACTCGTTTGACGCCGCGATCGATGGTGTCGAGAATCATGCCGCGTTCATGGACAACGTGATCAGCGGCAAATTCATGCGTCGTCCTGCCTCGATCTACAAGATGGAATTCCTCGGGATCCTCGCGCTTGGATTGTTGACCACTGGCTTCGTCAGTTTCCTGTCGGCTTCCAGCTCGGCCCTCGCGACGGTGCTGCTGCTGGCCGCGTTTGTGGTCCTGGACAAGTTCCTCTGGTTTGGAAAGGGGTTGTGGGTCGTCGCGGCGGCGCCTCTTTTCACGGTCATCGGCGTCTATATCCTGGTGACGACTTATCGCTACCTGACCGAGGAACGCGAAAAGAAGAAAGTGAAGGGCGCTTTCTCGCTCTATCTGAGCTCGGACGTCATCAACCAGGTCCTTGAGGACCCGTCGTCCCTGAAACTCGGCGGCGAGAAAAAAGAGCTGACGGTCTTTTTCAGTGACGTCCGTGACTTCACGACCATCTCGGAGTCCATGACTCCCGAGAAGTTGTGCGAGCTGATGAATCTCTACTTCACTCCGATGACGAAGATTGTCCTGGA
>RGVZ01000485.1 GCA_010029825.1 bacterium
CCAACGGGCCCTTGTAGCCCACGTCTATGGCGGCGCGAACGTCAGCGAAAAACTGGCATTGTTTCACCAGGAAATTGGCCGCTCCAACATCGACATCGCCCGACAAATCCTGTCAGAATTCTCGATCCCGGTCATTCACCAGGATACTGGTGGAAATGTCGGACGGAATATCCGCGTAACCACGCAAGACTATGCCGTCACATGCCGCGAGGTTGGGGCCGAAGTCCCTGAGCGGCGTGGATCACGGGCACCTGTGCAACCGCAACCGGTGCGCGAAAGGGCCACAGTCCTGATCGTCGACGATTCCCAGACGGCAAGGGCCGTGTTGGAACGGGCTCTCGCCCGCCATCAAGGTATCCAGATCGTCGGAAGCGCGGCGGATGCATTCGACGCCCGTGACAAGATCGTCCAGCTCAATCCGGACGTCGTCCTTCTGGATATTGAGATGCCGAAAATGAACGGCGTGGATTTCCTCGAGAAAGTCATGCGGCACAATCCCTTGCCCGTCATCATGGTTTCGTCACTGAACCCCGACGGACGTGCCGCAAGGCGTGCGCTTGAACTTGGGGCGATCGAATTCGTCCAGAAGCCTTCACAGTATGACCCCGCGTTGCTCAGAGACTTGTCTGAGACGCTGCCCCAAAAAATCCTCGCGGCCGCAACTGCCAAGAACCAGTTGAAAAAAGGCCCGCGGGCCCAAAGTCCAGTCCCGACAATCTCAAAAGGATCCAACCCGAAATCCAATCAGGGCATCGACTTGATATGTGTCAGCGGAAACGTGGGATGTCTCCCAAGCCTTGAAATCATCCTGTCGTCGCTGGAGGACGACAGCCCACCGGTTGCTCTGGCCATCTCGATCGTCTCATCGATTCCCAGCGCATTGATCGAAAAGCTCAAGACCAAAGCGAAACTCGACCTCATCCTCGTGGACAGGCCCGTGACCATGGGACGGGGAAAAGTCTACTTTACCGACTCCAACCATCACGCCCATATCGAGAATGGTCCCGGTGGTACGCTGGTCATCCGTCCTGGGTCCGGAATGCCTGTTCAAGGGCAACGCCCGTCAGGCGATGTCCTGATGATGGGGGCATCGGCTGCGCGGACCGCCTCCATTTGCGGTATTCTACTTGGCGGTTTTGGCAAAGACGGACTTCGCGGACTGGCGACGATCAATGAAACCGGTGGATTCACTCTCGTGGAAGACCCGGCTACGGCAGCCTTTCCATACACTGTGCTGACGGCACTCGAAGAGGGCATAGCCGAACGCGCGACCACCGCAGAGGCCATGGCATCGGCCATCTTTGAGCGGCGAAGCGCCGTCGGCGCCTGAGCCATGCCTCAGGAGGCCAGTAGCCCGCTCCCGGAAGCGGCCTCGACAGCCGCCAGGGAATCCCTGCCGAGGGCCCGGACGACATCAACAATCACGCAAACCTTGCCGTCCATTTTGCCCATTCCGACGACAAATGATCGCCCGGCGTCGCCGCCGAGGGCAGGAGCTGGTTCGATCTGACCTTCCGCAAAGTCAACGACGCCACTGACCGAGTCCACAATCGCGCCAACCTGTCCGTGTTCGACAGCAAGGTCAAGCAGGTGCGCGGCCCCTACAACTTCATCGACCAGCAGCCGCGCGCCACCGGCAACTTCGGCATGGACTACCGCTTCCGCGGCACGCCCTGGAGCGTGGGCGGCAACTTCAACTGGACGCCGGCCTACACCACGCAGATCACCAACGAGCAGCAGCAGCGCCTGTCCACCCGCAAGGTGGTGGATGTCTTTGCGCTGTACGTCGTGAACAGCACGACCCGCGTGCGCTTCACGCTGTCCAACCTCACGGCCGACGACAGCGTGACCGAGTCCAGCTTCCTGCTGCCCAACCAGCTCCAAAAGACCGTGAGCAACCAGCGCACGGACATCAACGG
>RGVZ01000486.1 GCA_010029825.1 bacterium
ATACGTGGTGTTCAGCAACATCACCTGTCGCCCGTGGAGCGCCGCCAGCCAGCCCGCCAGTGACTCTGCTGAGGGGAGAGTGGCCGACAACAGTACAAGCTGGAGCTCCCGTGGGCAGAGAATCAGCGATTCCTCCCAGACATGGCCGCGGTCCGGGTCCTGAATATAGTGTACCTCGTCCATGACAATGCCGACCACCCCCTCTAGCGACACCGCCGCCGAGAGCCCCACACTCTCCGTGGCCGTGCCGCGTTTGTAGAACAGGTTCCGCAGAATCTCCGCCGTCATCACCACAATCTGCGCATCGGGACACATCTTGATGTCGCCGGTCAGAATCCCGACAGTGGCCGCGGGGAAGAGTCGCTTGAGGTCGTGGTATTTCTGGTTGCTGAGGCTCTTAATTGGTGTGGTATAGAACACCCGCCCGCCCGCCGCCAACGCCCGCGCACAGAGATACTCACCCACGAATGTCTTTCCACTGCCGGTCTTGGCGCAGACAAATACGTGGGCGCCAGCGTGAATGCCGAGCACCGCGTGCTTCTGGAAGGGGTCCAGCTCATAGGAGGTCGGCAGGGCGATGCCGTCCGCAGGGGGCCAATTCTCGGATCCAGGGGCTGTCATCGCTTCTGGAACTACAAGATGCGGAGAAGTCATAGCGAACGTCGTATTGTGACGATGATTTCAGGATACCCGCGGTGGCTCAACTTTTGTGGCGGGGGCAGGTACCGTAGCTTACCGAATTTAAGAACGTCGGTTTCTGGAAGAAACCGACAAAATTATGACGGTAAGCTACGTTAACGTACAATACCAGTCGGCTGCGCCGACTGTCTTAATTTTGGTATTGTACGGTACAACGGGGAGCGACGCACGGCAGCCCATCCCTACTGCCCCTGCGCAAACTTGAAGGCTGCCCTGCCGGCTACCCGCTCCGCAATAGGCGCCCACGAGAATGACCTCCTGTGCGCCATCTCTCCCTTGTTGGGTCGCGAGGCACGTGGATCACGAAGTTCTGCGCTGTCCCGGCCGCTTCACCACCAAACACCGCACGAGCCACCACGTTGCGTTCCTATTCAAGGGGCGCAAGCTGCTGGCAATTGGTCAAAATCGCGTGAGTGAGCATGGCGGCACCATCCGTCCCACAATTCACGCAGAGGCTGCGGCCATCCGCGCAGTTGGTGATACCGCGCGCCTTCGTGGTGCGACGCTGGTGGTTATTCGGATAGGAGGACATGGGCATGGACAACTGATGAATTCCGCGCCCTGTGCTGCCTGCCAGGCGCTCATCCAAAAATGCCAGCGAGAGTACGGCTTGCGGGGCTGTATTCATTCTTAAATTAGCTTAACTAACGGCGACGAATTACAGGTGCCTCTACAAGCCCATCAGAACTCAGATGGCACGTGGCCAGCACGCGGTCCAGCACCGCCTTGGAGCCCGCCTCCGCACCGTACTTTTTGGTGAGGATAGCCACGAACTCCGCCATTGTTAAACGCACCCGCTCCACAGGCGCCAGCGACTCTACTTCCACACCGCCGACTACCAGGTTATCAGTCTCCCAGTTTGGCAGGCCGAGGTTGTAGTAGGTCCAGGCAGCCCGCATAGGGAGACGAGCCAGTCCGCCAATATCCCGCGCCTCCACCAAGCCGCTGCCGGGCACTGCTACGCGGTGGCGAGGAGAGATAGGGAGTGCCGCGGTAGCGCCGAAGCGGCCAACAGGAATCACAAACGGATCGGTGTTGGGACCGGGCTGGGCAACCATCGTTTTTACCCGCTGAATCGTCACGGCACGGCCATCGGCTGTCTGAACAAGGTCGCCAGCGCGGAGACTGTCGATGCGGCGGTAGCCGGAGGGAGTCAGCACGGGGGCGGAGCCGAGAAAGCAGATGGGGCCACCGCCACCGCCACCAC
>RGVZ01000487.1 GCA_010029825.1 bacterium
GTCGCAGGCTGGATTCAATCAGCATATGGCCCAGGCCCTGGCCATGGGTGACCCGCGGTTCCAAATGAAGAGCCTGGACCGTGCCGGGTTTTCCCGCGGCGGCGCCCAGCGCAACCAGGCCGGGATCAACGCCGCCCAGGCCCTCTCCCAGGGCATCGCTGACGCCTACCGCCAGCAGATGGACGACCAGCAATACAACGCCAACCTAGCCCTCCAGGGACAGTCATTACAGGAGCAACGAGCCCAGGCCCTAGCGGGGCTGCAACAACAGGACTCCTACGCACAGCAGATGGCAGCACTGCAACGTCAGCAGGCTGCGATGAACTTCGCCGGAGGGCTCCTTGGGGGGTTACTTGGATAATGAAGACCAAGGTCATGTTTGATCCACGCGACCTGACCAAGGAAGCGTTGGTTCGTCTGGTGCAGCAGCTGTCTGTGGCCAATGACGAGGAAGAGGCCAAGCTGATGAAGCAGCTTGAGCAAACGCACAAGGAATCCAACGACCTTGCCGACCTGACCGAAGAGAAGCGCGGCAAGCCCAACGCCATCGATCCGATGGACGATTCAGAAGACGACGAAGACGAGGACGACTGATGGGCAATCCATTTCTCAGAGACCCTGTCGCCAAAGTGCGCCAGCTGATGGGCACCACGCCTGACATGGCGCGGTTCTTCCGCCAGCTACCCAACGATCCATCGGTGATGGCCGCTGCACGCGCCGCCGAAGAGGTCAAGCTGGCCCGTCACTTCGGCCGACCTGAGCCGGAACCACTCCGCGACATCGAACTCCCAATCCCCACTGGTCGCCAGTTCGGTGACGCGGATCCAGGGCTCTTTGGCCCCACTGTTCAGCGGATGCTAGACGCAGCCGACTACAACCGCGCCGTGGATCCCGGTATGGGCGGCGAGGACGTGATGGACATGCTCCGTCGCAACGAGCGCATGCGCACGCTGGACCGCGTCAATGCCCAGCGTTACGGAGGAGAGCGGGCGCAGCTGTTCGACATCGCCCAGCAGAACATCGAAGCCGCTCGTCAGGCCCGGATCGCCAGCGGCCAGGCTGCTCTGGCCAACGACGCGGCTTTGGGGGTTGGACTCAAGGCGGCCATGGGCGGCCTTGGCGCTACAGCCGCGGGTCTTGGGGCAGCCCTGTCCATGGACGATATCACGCCGGCCGCACCCGGTGATTTCATGCCGGACACGGTGCGGGCTGAAGACCTGATGTACGACGCCGACCTCTACGACACCGCTCCAACGGTCCAGGGCGAGCGTGGCTACACCATGATGGATGGGATGCTGACCGATCCATTGCAGAAGCTGGACTTTGCCTCGCCTGAGATCGCAGTGCCAGAGGAGGAACTTCCGGCGTTCTCCGACGACGAGGTGCAGGCAGAGATGCTGGCTGACTCTGTGCCTGAGATCACCGAGCCATCCAACCGCGAGATGGCCTACTACGAATCGGTCCGCAATGGACCGGAGGGGCGTTACCAGTGGGCCGAAAATCTGCCGGATATCCCCCGCGGCGCACGCAACCAGACCGGCCTCAAGCTGACCAACGAAGACCAGGCCAGGTGGGACAAGCTGCACGCTGCCGGAGTAGATCCGCAGCGGGCACTGGAGGTCGTCCGCGGACAGAAGCCGATGACCAAGTCAGAGCTGCGAATCCTGATGGGGGGTAAGTGATGCGATCCAGGACTGAAGGTGCGCCCTCATTGCCGATCGTCAGCGACGAGGACGTGACGCTGGAGCAGCTTGAAGAAGCACGGCGACGGGGCGCCATTAACGATGACCAGTACAGAGCTACCTTAGCCTCCCTCCCCTCCAGCGCACCGTCCGGGAAGGCAGGTCCGCGATCTCGCTACCCGGGCCACATGGACATGGACGACGGTCCA
>RGVZ01000488.1 GCA_010029825.1 bacterium
GCTGAGTGGGTGACACCGGCCCGAAGTAGCACCGTGGCGGTGGGCGTATGACCTGGGCCCCCGCCAAGCTGGGCAAGCAGACTTGCCCGCAATGCTCCGAACACCGCAGGCACCGCAAGGAACCCTGCCTCAACGTGAGCAAAACCGACAACGGCGGAATGGTTTGGTTCTGCCATCACTGTGGTTTCAAAGGAACGACCGATGATTGCAGGACCGCACAGGGAATGGCTTCAGGCTCGCGGCATCCCATCCGATTTGGCGGAGAAGTTCGGGATTACAACGGTTCGGCGGCACGACGCGTACTGGCTGTCCATCCCTTACATGCACGACGGGCAGATCGTGAACCGCAAGTATCGGCGCACCGCCGAGAAGCAGCACGAAATGGACAAGGGCGGAAAGCTTTGCTTCTGGAACGCTGAGGCGTTAAAGGGCGCTCGCACGCTTGTGATCACTGAGGGCGAGTTTGACGCACTTGCCGCTATTGCTTGTGGCTTCCCCCATGCCGTGAGTGTCCCCAACGGCGCGCCGGCTGAAAAGGCGGACGACCCGCTGAACGCCAAGCGGTATTCGTTTTTGTGGGAAATGCACGAGGATGCCTTGAAGGCCATCCCTTCGATCATCCTCGCAACCGATGGTGACAAACCCGGCCAGACCCTTGCTCACGATCTCGCCTGCATTTTGGGCAAGGACCGTTGCAAGTTTGTCGAGTACCCTGAGGGCTGCAAGGATTTGAACGATGTGCTGGTAAAGCACGGCCAGCGCGCCGCCGCCGAAGTCCTGACGCTGGCAAAGCCCTTTCCGGTGGTGGGCCTCTACCGCATGTCAGACTTCCCCGATGGTGTGGACATTCAAGCCATGCCGACTGGGATCGAAGCCCTTGACGAACACATGCAGATCGTCCTCGGCACGTTCACCGTGTTTTCCGGTTATTCCAACATGGGCAAGTCCACGGTGATGAACACCATCCTTGCGCATTGTATTGATCGGAACGTGCCGGTCTGCATCGCCAGCTTTGAGACGCTTCCCAAACCCATTTTACGCGACGGTATCGCCCGTGCTCTGCTCGGATGCAGCTTTGAGGACTTCCCGCACCATCCGAAGCGCCGCGCTGCTTACGACCAGATCGAAAGCATGATGACCGTCATTTCCAATGCCCTCGACGATGACGAAGACATCACGCTTGAAGCCTACCTTGAACTGGCGCGCATTGCAGTCGTGCGGAATGGCGCAAAGGTGGTGGTGCTCGATCCGTGGAATGAGCTGGAGCACAAGCGCAACCACGACGAAACCGAAACCGACTACATCGGGCGGGCAATTCGCGCACTGAAGCGGTTTGCCAAGCGGTACAACATTGCACTGTGGGTAGTGGCGCACCCCACCAAGCCGATGAAGATGAAGGACGGCACCGTCCCGCCCCCAGGACTGTATGACATTGCAGGATCGGCCAACTGGGCGAACAAGGCTGACTACGGCCTGATTTATCATCGCCCCGACAAAACGGTGAACAGCGCAACCTTGTCAGTGGTCAAGGTCCGCATGGGCCTGCCCGGCAAGTGCGGCGTGGTTCACACCTGCATGAACGCTTTCAAGAGCCGGATTGAAGCGGACCCGTACGCATGACCTACCGCCCGCGCAATCGCAACGACCGTACGAACGAAGCGCCGAAGTCAACCGCGCGCTGGTTCGATTACCGCAAGGACGAGTCAAAGACAAAGCCATTCGGTTTTCATTCGCAGGAGCAGACCAGTGACCGCAGCCAATGACAACGATCCTCCCCACGACACCCTAGCCGATAGCGATGGAGATGATGGAGCATGAAAGCGAACCGCAAGCGCAAGAAGGTTGATCCGGTCAACTACGTTCGCCCCACCCCTGAGCAGCAAGCCAAGG
>RGVZ01000489.1 GCA_010029825.1 bacterium
ACTTGTGTCCCTTGTATTTGCTCCTTAACATATCGCCCTCACTTTTTGTACGGCCTAACCACGCGATGCAGCGGACGAACCGCTGATTGCGAGAGTTCTCAACCTAGTCGCTCCAGCAGGCCGCGAAACACAATCGCAGCGTGCTCTGCGTCTTCCAGACCTACTCTGTCGTATGCGTCGGCTTCCGAAATGCCGTACTCCAGCGCCTTACGCTCTTCGTCGGTGAGCCGCATTACGTCTCGTTGCCGCGCCACAGTCACCAGCTGCTGTTCCAACTTGTCGCCAGCCGCCAGCAACGCAGTTTCCCGCTCTCGCAGCCGTTTAACCTCGTTTTCGAGTTGCGCAATCTTAATCTTGTCGTCAACAATCGCGTGGCGAAGCCAGTCTGCGTCATCGACAGAATCGCGGTTGTTTTCGCTCATTTTGTCACCAGCGCGCCGCCAGAGTAGTCGCCGCCGGTTGTTACAGTTTTTGTGGTTAACACCTGCACCTTCGGCTTTGGCGGAATACGACCGAACCAAATGCCGCAGCCAAACAGACAAAGCCGCATCGCCGGCGCAGACGACACGCCAATGTGCAGTACATAACCCAGACCCATCCATTCAAATCGCGCACCCCAGCGGCGCGTCGTATCAAAATGCGTTGTTGTAACAGTCCACGCAGTCGCAGTCATTGCTTAACCTTTTTTCGTTTTCGTGATGGTTTGACGGCCGCGTACATCTGGTCGATCAGGTCGTGCACTATCGGATCGCAGTCGACATATCGATACGGCACGCAGCGCGTTTCTTTTAAGAACTTGCGCACGAGCGCTTTCAAGTGACGCAACTCTTCTTTTGCTGTGATCATTCGTGCTTTTCTAACCTGTTAGCTGCTTCTTGCATCACGCATCTAAATTTTGCGGGCATTAAATCAAGCCGGTAATCAGCCGCTAAATCTCGTAGCGTACCGATTAATTCTGGTGTCGTTTTACGGGCAAGTAACTCTCGCACAGCTGTCAGCGTGAGTCCATCGTTGTGTTCTAATTCAATTCGCCGCAACCGTTCAATCTCGGCGCGCTGATCTTGAATAATCTGATCAGCTTGCTCCCAAGACATAATCACAGCATTTGGATCAAGCATCGGCGCCTCCCAGTCTTTCGCGTAATCCAAGGAGCACAGCGGCGTTTTTAAGGTGCATGTCTTTTTCGGCATCAGAGATATCGCCCTCTACGGCAAGAACCCTATTCATTACACCAGCGTGCCGCAAAGCTTCGCTCTCGTCGGCTGTCAGAACGGGTGGTCCCGGCATAAGTACCGGCGGCAACGCTGACTTTAAAGTTTCCAGCAACTTTTCACGTTGTTCCGGCGTAAAAGCCTTGTCTTCGGGCGTGCCGGTGTTCCAAGTAATCGTCGGCATACTGGGCATCACCGCCGGGTCGATGAGCACGCGGTTCTTTTCGCCGCCCTCTCGATGATGCACACCAAGAACGACAGCTTCTGGGCAAAATTCTTTGACCAGCGCAATAGCCCGTTCCGCCGTCGGGGCTACACACTTAGCGCTGGCGTTGCGGTAGTACGTGACGGTGTTCTTATCGGTCCCGTCTTCGTTCTTATATGTGTAGTCGTACGGATATTTGTATCGCAGATCCCACATCTGCGCGCCGTCTACTGCTGTAATTAAACTGCCGGTATTCATGTCGTCTCCTTCACAAAAACACCCTCCGGCGTCAGCCAGCCCTTGCGGTCTTTGATGGTGTTGTACGCGGCCTCAAGGCACAGTCGCATGCTCAGCCCCGGGTCATACAGCTGCGCGTAAAGAATCAACGTCACCAGCACGTCGCCGATTCCATCTACGACACCTTCGCCGTCATCTTTCAGTGTTGCGTCAGCCAGCTCTCCCAGCTCCGACATC
>RGVZ01000490.1 GCA_010029825.1 bacterium
CGTCTCGCCGGTTTTGCCTTTTTCCATGACGGTCAGCAGGGCCTCTGCGTGATCTTCGACGTAGAGCCAGTCGCGGATGTTGTCGCCCTTGCCGTAAACCGGGAGCTTTTTGTTCTCCAGGGCGTTCAGGATCATCAGCGGGACAAGTTTTTCCGGGAAGTGATAAGGCCCGTAATTGTTGCTGCAGTTGGTCGTGACGGTTGGCAAACCAAACGTCTCGCGCCACGCGCGGACCAGATGATCCGACGAGGCCTTGCTGGCGCTGTAGGGACTGTTCGGCGCGTACGGGGTTGTCTCACTGAAGAAACCAGCGTCGCCAAGGCTGCCAAACACCTCGTCCGTCGAGATGTGCTGAAACCGGAATTTTTGCTTTTTCGTTCCGCCGGGGAGTGCCATCCAATATTTCCGTGCGGCCTCCAGCAAAGTGTACGTACCGACGACGTTGGTTTGGATGAAATCCCCGGGGCCGTCAATCGAACGATCGACGTGGCTTTCCGCGGCAAGGTGCAGGATCGCGTCGGGCTCATGCGTACTGAGTCGGCTTGCACGAAGGTGTATCCCGGATCTTTCTCAACCGTGCGCAGGTTTTCGAGGCTGCCCGCGTAAGTGAGCTTGTCGACGTTCACAACCTTGTAACCAGGGCGCGTCAGAGCCAGGCGCACAACCGCCGACCCGATGAAGCCGGCTCCGCCGGTGACGATGAGTTTCATGGCAACTCCTTTAAGCGGACATTCTCATTTCACAGTAATTTTCGCCACGGATATGGCGCCTTAATCCCAAGTCGCATAGCCGGTTGTTCCGACCACCGCGAAAATCCGGGGTGATACCAGGGATTCTCGTAGGCCCACTGTCCCCAGCGTTGATAAAAATGCGCGATTTCGGCCTTCGGGATCTTTTGTCCGCGCCGCGAAAGACTTTCGTGGTGGATCGCCACCACTGAAGGCAGGGTTACATTGGTCCATCCAGCCTGCTGAAGTTTAAGGCAGAGGTCGATGTCTTGGGCCGCTGTCGGGAGCGCCTCGTCAAAGCCTCCAATTTTTTCAAAGGCTTTCTTGGACACCAAAAGCGCCGCTCCGGTTACTGCCGGGACGGGCTGAGCCCCTCCTTTGTTCCAGGCCAGGTCAGGTCTCCAGGAAACCCCGCGACAAGGATGCGCCGCGGCGATTTTGACGCCAGGAGCGGCAAACAGATGTTGGATCCGTCGATTCGGGTAGAGAAGCGTGCATCCCAAAGCCCCCAGCGGAAATCCCCCTCGGGCCTGGGCCGTGGCGAAGCGCACCATCCGGACCAGGGCATCCTGCCGCGAAAATTCCACGTCGTTGTTCAGGAACAGGATTGTCGACCAGGATCACCTGAATCCGAATGCTGCCGGACGCACCGGGATGATTGGGCTGCGCCAATTCCTGGCGCATCAAAGCACGGAGGCACTTTTCGGTCATTTCCCAATGGTCCCGAAACGGAATGACGATGGCGACGCTGCTGTCTTCAGCCCATCCGCCCTGAAACGCATCTGGCACCAGTTTTTCTCGGGCTCGCTTAGGCAAATTAGTTTCCATCTCCAACAAAATTCCGGTTGGGTCTCGCATAAACCTTCCGCGCAGCTTTATTTTCAGCGCGCAGCGCTGGGTCCATTCAACCGTCTTGCAGATTGACTTCCAAACCAGAATTTTGATGCTTGGCAAGGCCATATCAGGTGATATTGGTGCAACTGCTGGCGTGAGTCACGGTAAAACTGATGCAATAACCTCTTATTAAACGGTCACAGGCACCCAGGGGTAAGATTTCCTCCATGCAAGACAAGCGATCAGCGAAAGCGCCGTCAACGTCCCGGATCAAGGGACTTCTGTTGGACCTGGACGACACGCTGGTCCCGACGGGGCAGTTTTACG
>RGVZ01000050.1 GCA_010029825.1 bacterium
CTCAATTCGAAACTGAAGCCCCTCATGTTGCGCCCCGATGCCTCGGGCACCACGCGCCGCGACAAGCACATCGTCAACGTCTCGGCCATGGAAGGGAAATTCTCGCGCTACACCAAGACCGACAAGCATCCGCACACGAACATGGCAAAAGCCGCCCTCAACATGATGACGCAGACATCGGCCCCCGATTACGTCAAGGACGGCATCCACATGAATGCCGTCGACACCGGCTGGGTTACCGACGAGGATCCCGCGCAGCACGCGCAACGCAAGCGCCATGACCTGGGCTTTGAGCCGCCCCTCGACATCGTCGACGGCGCCGCCCGCATCGTCGACCCGTTCTTTCATGGTCTGAACACGGGCGAGCACATGTGGGGCAAATTCTTGAAAGATTACATGTCCACCGGATGGTGACGGAAAACAACGAGGCGCATGTCCGCGCCGCCGTGCGTGAAATGCGTCGTCGTCGTTTTGTGGGTCTTTTTCAGCAACTTCACAAAAGCAGCGGAAGCCGATTCATCCGGGATCAGGCACATGCCGCTGATGGCGGCTCCCGTTTTCATTTCCAGGTCAATTATACGATCCGCGATACGCGTGAAATATTTACGCGCCTCGGCGGGCGCCTTCAAACGTTGCCCGTATGGCGGATTGAGGAGCATCAGGATCTTTGTTCCGTGAGACGCGATCCGGCGCAAGGCCCGGTCGCCATCAGCCTTGAAAAAGTCCCCGCCGGCCACATGGATCGTCTCCGGCGAAATCCCGGCCACGTCGCAAAAATAACCGGCATTGTCGCGCAGGTCCGACAAAACATCCTCACTTCGCTCGACACACACGAGCGGTGCAAAACGCGCCGCGTCAGGAGCCAGCTTTTTGCGAATGTGCGCGATGGTCGCCTCCGGCATGCCCGCGAACGACTCGAACGCGTAACGCCGCCCGAAACTGCATCCACCCAACCCCATTTGTGCCGCGACGGATTCAAACGCCAGCGTTCCAGTCCCGGCGAACGGTACATAAACACCCGCGAAGTCCCCCGCACTCGCGCCACCAGGTTCCTTCAGCGTCGCGCGAACGCAGGCCGCCGCCTGATGCTCTGGCAGAGGCGCGGTGGCGCCCGTCAGGTGTTTCTTGTAACCGCGCTTGTAAAGCGGCTCTCCCGCAAGGCTGACCAGAACCCGCAACCGGTCACGGTACAGGTCGAGGCGAAAACGCATTTCCGCGTTCTCGTCAGAACTTGCCCCGAGCGCCTCCAGAAAGTGTTCGCGAATCACGGCCGACGAAACGACGAAACTGGCATTGGCTTTCGCCGCGACATGCGCCTTGACGACCCCGGGCAAGAAACCCGATGCCTTCATCTCATCGCAGGCTTTGGCAAGCCCCTTCCACGACGTGCAGCGGCCTTCCCATGCCTCCCACTCGACATCGTGGGCCGTCAAGGAACGCATCGTCCATTCCATCGCCTGCCGGAAATCAACATTCGACGCCCGGATGACGCCCTTTTCGACCTTCAATTCAGGCGCGAATTTGTAACGCGCAACCGGATTCGCGACGAATTGCGCGAACTCGCCAGCCACCAGATCCACCCAGCCAGGGGCCGGACGGACCAGGATACTGGCCGGACGGGACAGGTATTTTAGCGTGCGATCAGCCACAGCTCGGATCCCCTTGGACGTTGATTGGAACCGGGAATACCGGAATTCATCGCGAATTACCAAAACCTTTTTCCCCGGGCCAGCGCGGGGAGACCCTAATCCCGCGACTGCTTTTGCCGAAAAAACAAACAACGTACCCTGGAGAAGGTCGCGTGGCAGGCGCAGCCAAAATCTACAAACCCGGTGATGTCGTCTTCAAGGCCGGCGACAAGCCTGACGGCATGTACATCGTCCGCAAGGGCGAACTGCAGGTTTTTCTGGACGAGAGCGGCAAGCAGGTTGTCCTGGCCAACGTCCCCGAAGGCGGCATCGTCGGCGAGATGGCGCTGTTCGACAAACAGAACAGATCCGCCTCCGTCAAGGCCAGCAAGCCATCCGAAGTGACGCAAATCACGACCGGCGACTTTGAAGGCCTCATGAAACAAATTCCAAAGTGGTTCGTGACGCTCATGGGCGCCCTGTCGGAGCGCCTGCGTGTGACCAACGAGCGACTGCAGAAAGCCGAGGCCGGCGGCGGCAAACCAATGCAAAGCGCCCTGCGACTGATCGCCGTTCTCGACCTGATCTGGGCCAAGCACGGCGAGAAGGACGAGAAAGGCAAATTCGTCGTCAACAAGAAGACCCTCACCAGCTTGTTCGTGGAAACACTCCTTGAGAACCAGGCCCGGGTGGAGGCTTTCCTCAAGATCCTCGCCGACAGCGAGACCCTGGTGAACGCGACAGACGCTCACAAGCAGCCCGCGTGGGCGATGCCGAATCGCGCCTTCGTGACCCAGTTCCCGCAGTTTGTCGCCGAGTTCCAGAAGGGAAATCCACCCGCGCCCTGCATGGACGAAAAGACCCTGAAGATCATGCAAACCGCGGCCGCGCTGGCGCCAAAAAATCCTTATGATCCGGCCAGTGTGGCGATCGCGCAAATCTTTGAGGAACTGAAAGTCGAGAGCGACAAGATCCTGGATTGGCGCAAGGGGATCGAAATGTTCAAATTCACCGGAAAATCATGCTCGATCACACAAACGAGCGAAGGCGAATCCCTCAAGGTCGTCAAGGCCGACATCGGGCGCCTTTACCGGTTCCACCAGACGCTCTCGGCGTTCATCAACCAGAGTTTTTAAAAAATTTCTTTCTTTTCAGTTACTTGTACAAGGCCGAGCCCAGAACGGCCTTGAGCCAGACGACACCCGCCAGGCACAAGCCCAGAGTCAGGATCTGGCGCGCCAGACGGCGCTTCCAACGACTGAATCGCACTGATTTCGCTGCGTTGACACTCATATCCATAATTGCTAGTTTCCGCCGGCCTCAAAGAAGGAGCAAGCATTATAATGAAAGCCACGGTTGAATCCCTCAATTCGGTCCAGCGCCGCATCCAGGTCGAACTTTCGCCAGAGACCGTAAACAGCGCCTTCGAGGACGCCTACCGCCGCATCCAGAAGAAGGCTCACCTGCAGGGTTTCCGGCCAGGCAAGGCCCCGCTGAACCTGATCAAGAAGTTCTACGGCGGCTCTGTCGCCAGCGAAGTCGGCGAGAAACTCGTCAACCAGAACATCTTCAAGGTGATCAGCGAGAACAAGATCAACATGGTGGCATCGCCCGTTCTCGAGAAGGCCGACCTGCCGGCAAACGACAAGGCTTTCCACTTCACGGTGGTTGTCGACGTCATGCCGGAAATCACGATCCCGGACTACAAGGGCCTCGAAGTCAGCTGCGAGACGTTCCCGGTGAACGAGGAAGCCATCGGCAAGCAAATCGAGGATCTCCGCAAGCGTTCCGCGAAGAAAAAGCCGCTCGGCGCCGATGTGGTCGCCGGGAAAGGCCACGCCGTCAAGATCCGCCTCAAGGCCTTCCGCGAAGACGGTACCGAGATCAAGGGCCTGCCGACGGACGACATCGACTCGACCCTGGGCGACAGCCAGCTGGTCCCGGAACTCGAGCAAACGATCCACGGCATGAAGGTCGGCGAGACGCGCGAAACGACGGTCAACCTGCCGGAAGACTTCGCGGACAAGGCGATGGCCGGAAAAGGCCTGAAGTACGAAATCACCCTCTCGGAAGTGGCCGAGCTGCAACTGCCGGCGGCCGATGACGATCTCGCCAAGGACTTCGAGTTCGAGAGCCTCGACAAGTTGAAGGACAACATCCGCGAGCGCATGACCTCGCAGATGGTGGCTCAGCGCCGCAACGCGCTCGAGGAAAAAGTCCTCGACAAGCTGCTTGAGAAGGCACCTTTCGAAGTTCCGCCCAGCCTCGTTGACGAGGCCATTGACGGCATGATCAAGGAGCGCTTCGCCGGTATGGAAGGTCCGGAACTGAAGAAAGCCCTGTTCGACGAGAACCTGCGCAAGGAGATGCGTCCGGTGGCGCGTCGGCGCACCCAGAACAGCCTCATTCTGGTGAAGATCGCGCAGAACGAGAAGATCGAAGTCACCGTCGACGACGTGAAGAATTACATCCAGCGTCAATACGGCGCGGCCGCCAGCCGGACCGATACGAACATTGACTCCCTGGTGAAACTTCTGGGCGACCGGGTAAAGCAATCCCTTCTTTTCGAGAAGACCCTCGACCTGCTTATTAATTCAGCAGCCGTTAAGGATCTGCCCGCAAAAGCGTAAAACTGGCAAAGCCTTTAAAGTCAGCGGGTTCTCCAAAAATCCCGTGACCTCTGGAAACAGATGTCACGGGCTTTTTTTTGCAGAAATCCGTAGATGAACTAAAGGCGGGCTGAACCGCGTCGATAAGACACGCGGGCCTTGTCAGCCCGAAGTCGCTGAATTAACGTAAGGATTCCGTCCGGTTCTGATTCGCTCACTCAATACGGGGATTGATCATGCCACTAGTTCCAATTGTCATTGAACAAACCAACCGCGGCGAACGTTCGTACGATATCTACTCGCGACTCCTGAAAGACCGGATCATTTTCCTGGGCACGCCCGTCTTTGACGAAATCGCCAACGTCATCATCGCCCAGCTTCTGTTCCTCGAGAGTTCGGATCCGGACAAGGACATCCACTTCTACATCAATTCCCCGGGCGGCTCTGTCACCGCTGGTCTGGCGATCTACGATACGATGCGCATGGTGCGCCCGGACGTAAGGACGTATTGCATCGGCCAGTGCGCTTCCATGGGCGCGTGGCTGCTGGCGGCGGGGGCCAAGGGCAAGCGTTATGCGCTGCCGAACTCGCGGATCATGATTCACCAGCCACTGGGCGGCGCGACGGGCCAGGCGACAGACATCGAGATCCAGGCCCAGGAAATCATCAAGTTGAAATCGAAGATGACGCAAATCCTCTCGGATCATACGGGTCGCCCGACGGCGCAAATCCTTGAGGATATCGATCGCGATTACTTCATGTCCGCGGAAGAGGCCAAGGCTTACGGGATCGTGGACGAGATTGTTTCGGGTGCCGGCACCGACAAGAAGAAGTGAGTTGGACCTGGCGCGTTGATGGTTTGAATTTTTTTTCGAGTAACGGATTCCCCCAAGGGAGACAAGACACATGGCGGCCAAGGATTCAGGACTCCAGTGCAGTTTTTGCGGCAAGAGCCAGCGTGAAGTGAAGAAACTGATCGCGGGTCCAAACGTTTACATTTGCGATGAGTGCATCCAGTTGTGCAACGACATCATCGCCGAGGAAGTCGAGAAGGACGAGATCCTGAATCCGTCAGGCAAGGTCCCGACGCCGAAGGAGATCAAGAAAATCCTCGACGATTACGTGATCGGCCAGGACGCGGCGAAGAAGACGCTCGCGGTGGCGGTTCACAACCACTACAAGCGCCTCGAATCAAACAAGGGCGCGAAGGGTACCGACGAAGTCGAGTTGTCAAAGTCGAACATCCTCCTGATCGGACCGACAGGTTCTGGAAAGACCCTGCTGGCGCAGACTCTCGCGCGCATCCTCAACGTCCCGTTCACGATCTCCGACGCGACGAACCTGACGGAAGCCGGCTACGTCGGAGAGGACGTCGAGAACATCATCCTCAACTTGCTGCAGGCGGCGGATTACGATGTCGAGCTCGCGCAGCGTGGCATCGGTTACATCGACGAGATCGACAAGATCGCGCGCAAGGGCGAGAACCCGTCCATCACGCGCGACGTGTCCGGCGAAGGCGTGCAGCAGGCACTTCTGAAAATCATCGAAGGCACGATCGCCAACGTCCCGCCGCGTGGGGGTCGCAAGCACCCGCAGCAGGAATTCCTGCAGGTGGACACGACCAACATCCTGTTCGTTTGCGGGGGCGCGTTCGCGGGCCTCGAGGAAATCATCGCCGCGCGCATCGAGGTTTCAGCCCTTGGTTTCGGCGCGACGATCCACTCGAAGACGCAGCGCGACGTGACCAAGTTGTTGGCTCAGGTGCGCACCGAGGACCTGATGAAGTTTGGTTTGATACCGGAATTCATCGGCCGTCTGCCGGTGGTATGCGCCCTGGGACAGCTGGACGAGTCAGCCTTGCTGGATATCCTGACGCAGCCGAAAAACGCGATCGTGAAGCAGTTCCGGAAGCTGTTCAGCTTTGAGAATGTCGAGCTCAAGTTCACCGACGGCGCCCTGCGCGCGGTCGTGCAGGAGGCACTGAAGCGCAAGACGGGCGCGCGTGGCCTGCGAGCCATCCTGGAAAGCGCGATGCTGGAAGTGATGTACGACATGCCTGGACAGGAAGGCCTGAAGGAAGTCGTGATCACCGAGGAAACAATCGTCGAGAAGGGCGAACCGATCCTCGTTTTCCAGACGGATGAGGAACGGGCCGCCGCGGCCGCCAAGGAACAACCGCAGCGCGAGTTCGGAACCGGGCCGACGAAGTAAGAGAAGATCCTTCGGCCCTTCGGGCCTCAGGATGACGTCCGTCATCCTGACCCTGAGCGGAGCGATGGGGAAGGATCCTGTCCCCCGTCATCCTGACCCTGAGCGGAGCGATGGGGAAGGATCCTGTCCCCCGTCATCCTGACCCTGAGCGGAGCGATGGGGAAGGATCCTGTCCGACGAATCATCAGCCCAAAACTTAAACACCGGTGCGACAAACCCGCGCCGGTGTTGTGTTTTACGGACAGTAAAGATGTCACTGCCCATATTTCACGTTTCGTGCAATTGGTTCGATACTGAAAGTGTGAGAGTTGGCTGGACTGATTCAAAAATTGGCTCTAAGCTGGAATGAAAACAAGTACTTAACGTACAAAATGCCTTGCGGCGGGGGTGACCTGTGAGCAGCACCAAAGATCCAACAGGAAACAAGGCGTCTGAATCATCTGGAACTCCCGCATCAACCGGTGCCCAGGGCTCCATGCAGATTCCACTTCTGCCTCTGCGCGACATCCTCGTCTTCCCCGCCACGGTTGTTCCGTTGTTTGTCGGCCGCGACAAGTCGATTGCCGCGCTTGAGCAGGCGATGGCCGGCAACAAGGAAATCCTGCTTGCGGCCCAGATCAAAGCGAAAACCAACGATCCCGCCGCCGAGGACATCTACAAGGTCGGGACAATCAGCACGATCCTGCAACTCCTGCGTTTGCCGGACGGAACCGTAAAGGTCCTGGTCGAAGGGCAGCGCCGTGCCCGCATCCTTGATTTCGTGAAGACGGAAGAATACTTCATGGTCGAGGCCGAGGACCTCAAGGAAGACAAGACGCCCAGTGTCGAGGCGGAGGCCCTGATCCGCACGGTGAAGATGGCCTTCGACAACTATGTCCGTCTCAACAAGCGCATCCCGCCCGAGTTGCCGCTTTCACTGGCGCAGATCGATGACGAGAGCAAACTCGCGGACACGCTGGTCGCGCACCTGACCAACTTGAAGTTGCAGGACAAGCAGCGACTTCTTGAGGAAACCAATCCGCGGGCACGCCTTGAGGAACTCTACGGATTCATCCAGTCAGAGATCGAGATCATGCGCGTAGAGAAGAAAATCCGCGCCCGCGTGAAGCGCCAGATGGAGAAAACGCAGAAAGAATATTATCTGAACGAGCAGATGGCGGCGATCCAGAAGGAGCTCGGTGAGCGCGACGATGGCCGCGCCGAGATGGTGGAACTCGAGAACCTCATCAAGAAGAAGAAGCTTTCAGAAGAGGCACGCGAGAAAGTCACCAAGGAACTGCGCAAGCTCAAGATGATGTCGCCGATGTCGGCGGAAGCCACCGTGGTCCGCAACTACATCGACACCGTCTTGTCACTGCCATGGGGCGAGTTCACGACCGAGAAGCGTGACATCAAGTTCGCCGAGGATGTCCTGAACAAGGACCACTACGGACTGCGCAAGGTCAAGGACCGCGTCCTTGAGTATCTGTCCGTGCGCGCGCTCAGCACAGGCCTCAAAGGGCCGATCCTGTGCCTCGTCGGCCCCCCGGGCGTCGGGAAAACATCACTTGCCCGTAGCGTCGCGACATCGACGGGCCGCAACTTTGTGCGCATATCGCTGGGCGGCGTGCGTGACGAGGCCGAGATCCGCGGCCATCGCCGCACTTACATCGGATCGATGCCGGGCAAGATCATCATGGCGCTGAAAAAGGCCGGATCGGCAAATCCGGTCGTTCTTCTCGACGAGATCGACAAGTTGAGCCAGGATTTCCGCGGTGACCCGGCATCGGCCTTGCTCGAGGTGCTCGATCCGGAACAAAACCACACGTTCAACGACCATTACCTCGACCTCGACTTCGACCTTTCGAAGTGCTTGTTCCTGGCGACGGCGAACTCGCTGCACACGGTGCCAAAGCCGCTCCTGGACCGCATGGAAGTGATTTCTCTTTCCGGTTACACGGAAGAGGAAAAGCTCGCGATCGCGCAGCAATATCTGGTCCCGAAGGAAATCAAGGAAAACGGCCTCGAGAAAAGCAACATCACGTTCCAGCCCAAAGCCTTGAAGGAAATCATCAGTTATTACACGCGCGAAGCCGGTGTGCGTAACCTCGAGCGCGAAATCGGCTCGGTCCTGCGCAAGGTCGCGCGCAAGCACCTCAAAAAGGCTGCCGGCGGGACGGATGTCGAAGAAAACCACGAGGTCGAGCCAGCTGAATCCCTGGCTGAAGAGGGTGTTCCGGAGGCCAAGGCTGAGTTTGTCGACCAGCGTCCAGACGAAGGGGCGGGCGCCAGGAAGACCGGCGAAACGGAAGTCGCCCCCGCACCGGTTCCGATCCTCGTCATCACGGAAACCATCACGGACAAGTCGATCTCGAAATACCTCGGGCCGCGCAGGTTCCGTGTCGGGGTTCAGAGCAGCGCCAACGAAGTCGGTATCTGCACGGGCCTCGCATGGACAGAAGTGGGTGGCGACCTGCTGGTGACCGAAGTCGCGATCCTGCCGGGCAAAGGCAAACTGACGATCACGGGGAAACTCGGCGAAGTCATGCAGGAGTCGGCCCAGGCGGCGTTGAGCTACGTGCGTTCGCGCGCAAGTTTCCTTGATCTGGAGCCAGACTTTTACCAGAAGATCGATATCCACATTCACGTTCCGGAAGGCGCGATCCCCAAGGATGGTCCGTCGGCCGGCCTGTGCATGGCGACGGCTCTCACCAGCGCGCTCACCAAACGCCCCGTCAGCAAAGACGTGGCGATGACCGGCGAGATCACGCTGCGCGGCCGCGCCCTGCCGATTGGCGGGCTGAAGGAGAAAATCCTGGCGGCTCACCGCGGCGGGATCAAGAAGGTCATCATCCCGAAGGAAAACGAGAAAGACCTGCACGAAATCCCGAAAAACATCCTCAAGGAAGTCGAGGTCATTCCCGTCGAGCACATGGACTCGGTCTTGATGCACGCCCTGGCCTGGGACCAGCCGGTTGAGACCGAGGCCGGTGTCGTGAAGCCGGAACCGGGAAAGCCGGACAAGTTGTTTGAGAAGTTGCGTGCCATCGCGGAAAAAACGGCATCGAAGTCGCCGACGCCTAACCTGGCGCATTGATGTTACGCAACAAACGCGGACTGATCCTGGGGGTGGCCAACGAGTTTTCGTTGGCCGCCTTTATTTCAGCCAAGGCGCATGCCGCCGGTGCCGATCTGGGATTCAACTTTCTCCCGGACGCCTCATCGAGAGGCGCCAAGGCCGAAAAACGCGTGCGCCGCGTCACGGATCCGCTGCGACCGGAATTCGTGTTCCCTTGCGATTTGACCAGCGACGAGTCGATCGACATTTTCTTCACGGCACTGCAGCGCGAATGGCAGCACTTCGATTTCATGGTCCATTCCGTCGCGTGGGCGCCTCTGGCTGACATCCTTTGTCGTACCACAGACGTCAGCCGGGCTGGTTTTCGCGAGGCCATGGATATCAGTGTTTATAGTTTCCTGACGGCCGCACGACGTGCAGCCGAATTGATGCCGCGCGGCGGCAGCATCATGACACTGAGTTATTACGGCGGCGAGAAAGTCGTCGCGGGGTATAACCTGATGGGTGTCTGCAAGGCGGCCCTGGAGTCCGCCGTCCGTTACGCCTCGAGTGAACTCGGTCCGCGCGGAATCCGCGTCAACGCCATCAGCGCCGGTCCCGTAAAGACCCTGAGCGCCAGCGCCGTCGGCGCAACAGGCGACAGCGGCGGAATCGACGACATGATGCGCCTTCACCAACTTGTCTCACCCCTGCGCCGCAATATCACGGGCGGCGATGTCGGCGATGTTGCCTGCTGGCTGGCCTCAGACCACGCGGCAGCCATCACGGGGGAATTGATCCATGCTGACGCCGGATACAATATCATGGGCGGAGCGCCGCCAGACCTTCACGGATAATCGAACGCCTTGCACACCCGTACCAAGCCGACGCACCACTGGAAGTTCGGATTCCGCGCCTTGTTGGTGCAGTCCGGAATTCCACCCGCGTCCACATAACCTGCCGGGCAGGCAGGCGCCGCGGCATGCTGGTCAATGCCGAGAATTCCGACATTCTTGAGAACTTTTTCATTCTGTACCAGCGCGCCGGCGTCTTTTGTCTGCTTGCACCAGACGATCTCACGGTACGCGTTTGGATCCGTGTTCGGTCCCGTCGAGATGCCGATCCGGTGCCCTTGCGGCTGGCCCGGAACCGTTGCCGGCTCCCAACCTGCCGGGCAATGACTGCCCTCGAACAGGTGGAAATTCACCACCGGACGTACGTCCGCTCCTGTCTTGGCGCACACAGGGCGGTTGCCGTAGCACTGCGGACCGAAACCGGGCGTGACATAGCAATCACCGATCGCCGCGACCTGGCGGAACCCTTGAGGACACGCGATGGCAGAGCGGCCCTCGCGGCAATTGTTCGACGGACTTGCCGGCAGTCCGCAAGATCCGGGCCCGTTGCCGCCGATGATGAATTCGGTCATCGGTTTCGAGGCGCCCGTCGTCTCGATAATCGGCTTGCCATCGGATGCCGGGGCCTCCGACGGCGCTGCCGTGGGCGCCGGCGGTGGTGACACGATGACGATCGGCTTGCCCTCCGTTGATGGCGTCGCCTGCAGATCCTCACCAAGTTTGGGGGACGCGCGCGATTCCCCGGAACGCGATGAGTCGATGGCTTTTTTCAAGCAACCCGTCATGGCGACAATCAACAATGCTGGAATCAGCGCTGAACGAGTTTCCTGATTTCTGCTGAATGCCATCGGGATCACCTCGAGAAGTCAGTTTTGTGGCCGAACAACCAGCCGATTCATCGGCCAATCCGCGCGGGCTTTTAGTTCTTCCGCCAAGCCGAACCACATTTATCAATAATTACGATGGTTTATCATGATTTTTTGGCGGAGAAACCGGCGAATGGCCGGGGCCTGGGTCGACACGGCCGAAGATGATTCCAGGGTTCCGAGAGAACTGATTCCAACAACTTCTCCGGCCGCGTTGAACCAAGGCCCCCCTGAATCGCCACTGCCGAGAATCGCAGAATGTTTCTCAGGTCCGTTTTTCCCGGTCCTGACTTCGATATGAGTTCCGCGGAATCCATGAACTGTGTTGCTCCCGGCACGGAGTACGCCGCCCGATCCCGGATCTTCCTCGACGGCCCGGCCATAACCGACCATGGTGATCCGGTCTCCGCGACGCGATCTCGCCGCGGCAATGCGCGCGAAAGGTCTATCTGTTCGCGGCGCGAAACGCGCGATCGCGACATCGTGGTCGTAGTCCGGGTCCGCAATCGGCCCCGAACCGTAGCCCTCGTGAACCATGATCGCCTGTGATGTCTCACCATCTGGTTCGAGGCTGACTTCACCCGGCAACAGATCCGTCCCGTCGTTCCAACGGACGCAATGGGCTGCGGTCAGCATGTGCAATTCGTCGATGAAAACTCCTGAACACCGCCCACCCGCAACGTTCAGCAACCGCACCGCCTGCCATTCCCGGGGTATACAGGAAACCTCCGTGCCGCCGATGATCGCGGGCCCCGGAATACAACTGGCCGCGAACGCGGGATTCCCAATCCAGGCCAGCAAGAAGAGGATGACGATTTGCGAAGCGCGCCGCATGAACCGTCTGGTGCAAATTCAGTGCTACTTCGATTGCCGCTCCGGGCCAGCCACTGCGACCCAAACGAGAACCGCGTCGTCAAACGGAACAGGAATGACACGGGCATTTGACACCGTCCCCGCGGGTGTCATCGGCCCGGAATCAACGAGAACACGGAGGGAAAGTTCAGCGCCTGTGTCATTACGCGCGACATGCGCCAGCTCAGCGTCAAGAAACCAGAACCGCTTGCGCCCCATTGGAAAATGACATTTGAACAGCGCTTCCTTGGCGGCAAACACCTCTGCGACCGAGATCAAACCCGACGCGACCAGTTCAAGGTCCCTTGGCGTGCAGATCTTCGCCGCGAGTTCAGCCCGAATTCTTGACGGGCGCTCAAGGTCGATTCCAACGGAACGAAATACGTCGCGAGCGGCCGTCGCCACAATGACGTCACCGAGACTGTGACTCACGGAACCAACGAGTCCGTCCGGCCAACGGATGACCCCGTCGCCGTCGCGCGGAGGGTCGACCTCCTGGGCAGTGGCGATCCGGACCAGGTAGCGGGCGCGAAGGAACTCCTGCCGCCGGGCGGGATGAGTTATCTGACGGAGCTGCCTGTGACTCTCATCGGAGAGACCCGAGGCCAGGGATGCCTCGTCAACCGGAATGTCACGCGTCAAACACAGAACGCGTGGTGGACCGGCGGCAATTTCAATGAAAGGCGACAAGGTCAGAACTCAGATCCGTCCGGTTACCTGAAAATATACAATCGAGGAAAACGGCATCTCGCCGAATTCACTGCCTGCCGAGCCGCTGAAAAAGCTCGGGGTGAGAGCCATTGAGATCAGTGGCGACACCGCGCGGCGAATCTCGATGCTGCTGAATGTGCTCCGGTCATCAAGATTTTGCAAGACCGACGCGCCAACGCGCGTCTTTGGCAAGGCGTCCTCGTCGTGATACGCGAGGTACGCATAACGGCGCCCGAGAAAGCGCGAATCCGGCTTCTTGTCGGCATTCGAGTCATCAAGTGACGCGATGTAAGCGAAGAAATCCTTGAACGCGCCCGGCGTCAAACCGCCCTGGTTTTGCATGAATTCAAGCGTCGTCGACCGTTTGCCAGACACGACAACGCGCCCGCCCGCCAAGGCGAGCAGGCTGGGGTCGGTTTGTTTCAACGAGGAGTAGGCGCGCTCGCGCTGGACTGACACATCCCGCTGACGCGACTGTTGACGCGCGTCGACATGAACTTCAAGGTTGTCTCCGAGAACAAACCTGGAAGCCGAAAATCCCGTGGTCAGGCCGTCATCCACCTGGGATGTCATCTGCAATCGCAAATCGGCGCCCGCCACCTGGGCTTGCGACTGCAACCAGGCCTTGCCCTTGCCCGCCATCGCGGCGCGCAGCGGAATGAACCCGAGGCCAAGTTTCCAGCCACTGCCAGAGGTCGAGACGCGGGTGAAAAATTTGCCCTCGCGCTGATACAAGGGATCGATCAGGTCCTTGTCCTCGTTCAGCAGATCCGAGGGATTCATGAGGATTCCGGGGCCGTCGTACTCGACCTTCTTTCCGGTGGTCAGGGTCCATCGCCCGCCGCTCAACTGGGATTCGATGAATGCCTGGTGGATGATGAGCTCCACCGGGCTGTTGGGCGCGGATCGCGGGGTGCGGATGCCGGCCTCGAATACGGCGGAGTCCTCGTAGTCCCAGGTCGAGTCAAACCGGAGCGTCGCGTACATCTGGTCAACGAAGTCCTTGTCCTCGGTCTTGCGGTGGAACACCGCGGACGCGCGACGCCCGAGCGACGACATGCGGTAGATGACCTCGGGGCGGATTCGCGTGACTGGTTCCGTCGCTTCCGGGACCGCTTCCGTTGACGCGGCGGCAAACGCGGTTGGCGCGGCAAGGAGGAGGAACGCAAGGCAAGACAGGATTCTTCGGCCTCTGGCCTCAGAATGACGGACGTCATCCTGAGCCCGAAGGGCGAAGGATCCTTTCCCCGCACGGACGTCATCCTGAGCCCGAAGGGCGAAGGATCCTTTCCCTCCGAGATCTCGACAGTGTTTCATGACGCGGCGACTCCATGCGTGGGGTTGACCCGGGTCGTTTCTCCGAGATCTCGACAGTGTTTCATGACGCGGCGACTCCATGCGTGGGGTTGACCCGGGTCGTTTCGCCAGAGGCCAGTTTCGCGACAGCGGCCGCATCCGGAATGACACCGGCGTCCACATCCTTGTTGTAGGATTCCTCGTAATGATCGGGATTCGCGAGGCGCTTGTCGATCTGCTCCAGGACATACCTGGAATGCTTGTAGAAGTGCGTGTAGATGCCGACCAGGCGCATGCCCGCGTCAAACCTCGCCGGGCCATACGGCAACATCCTGATGAGACTCTTCCAGAAATGCCAGCGCAGGTCAGGATCGCGATTCATGAACTTGATCAGGTTCCAGAATCCGCGGAGATTGCGTTTCCACTCGAACAGCGAGGGGATATGGAGGCTCTTCGTACGAAGGCGCCGCGTCGTTTCGACGGCACGGGCAAAATATGATGCAGGAGAATACACGCTGGCGATCACGTTGCGGTATTCCCTCAGGATTTCGTTTGTAGGGCGCTTTGTCACGAAATTCAGACCGGAAACCGTGTGGTCACCGGCAACCGCCGAATGGATCACAAGGCGGTATTCCTTCTGCTCCAGCGGCACGACAATCCCGCGCGAGTCCAGGAGGCGACCCTCCTTCTGAAGGCGCTTTGTCAGCTGCGTATTGGGCAACGCGACCAGAAGTCCAACGGTCGCCATGCAGATCGTCGTGTCCTCAATGCACTTGATCATGCGATGATCCATGCCGGGCTTTTCGGAGTCGAAACCCATGATGAATCCACCGAGGGCGACGATTCCATATTTGTAGAGCATGTTCACGCGCTCGACAATCGGGTGCATGGTGTTCTGGCTCTTCTGGGTCTGCATCAAGACCTCGGGATCCGGAGTCTCGATTCCCATGAAGACCATGCGGAAATCGGCGGCCTGCATCAACTCCAGGAGCTTGACGTCATCGCCAAGGTTCATGGAGGCTTCCGTCGCGAAGAAAAACGGATACTTCGAGGCTTTCTGCCAGTCGATGACGTGAGGGAGCAACTTCTTCACGTTGCGCTTGTTGCCGATGAAGTTGTCGTCGACAAAATAGATCGATCCCCGGTAACCGCAATCGTGGATTGCCTGCAACTCGGCAAGGACCTGTTCAGGCGTCTTGGTCCGGGGAACGCGCCCGTAGAGCTCGATGATGTCGCAGAACTCGCAATTGAACGGGCACCCGCGCGAGTATTGCAGACCGACTTCAACGTAGTTGTTGAAATCCAGCAAATCAAAGCGCGGAACCGGGCTTTTTGTCACGTCAGGCTTTTTGTCGGTCTTGAAAATCCCGCGGGGGTTGCCGGCCCGCCACGCGTCAAGCCATTCCGGGATGACATTCTCGCCCTCGCCAATGATGATCGTGTCGGCGTCCGCGTAAAGGTCTGGCTGACTTGTTGGCTCGGGTCCCCCGACTACAACAAACTTGCCGGTGGCCTTGGCGCGTTTGATGGTGTCCATCAGGCCTTGTTGTTGAGGCAACATGCCGCCGACACAAATGATGTCGGCCCAGTTCCACATCTCCTCGCTGAAATCCTGGGCGTTCAGGTCCATCAGCTTGATGTTCCAGTGCTGCGGCAGTAGGGCCGCGACCGTGATCAGGCCAAGAGGCGGACTCGGTGTCCTGGCATTGATGAGTTCCGCCGCGGCGACGTAGTTCCAGTAACTGTAGGGCGGAAATTTCGGCGAGACGAGAAGGCAATTCAATGCCGAGTCGGGGTGCTTTGGATGCGCGGAAAGGCCCATGCTCCCACTCCTGGATTTTCAGCGAATTCAATGATTTAGGTGTAATTCAAGGATAAACCACCCGGTCCCTGAATGCCACTTTGGCTGGGCCTGGTGGGCAAAGTCCCGGCCATATTCCCCGGGGAATGGGGCTTGGATCATGAGGAAATTCCCCGGGGAATACGGGTCATGTCAGCTGCTTGCCGGGATCCGGGGCGCCGTGTCAGAGGGTATCAGCCCAACGAAAACCCGCCATCAATGGTGATCACCTGGCCGGTCATGAAAGACGCGTGGTCCGAGGCCAACATCACCGCCCAGGCCGAAATGTCCCCGGGCCGGCCGAATCGTTTGATCAATTGATGATCAAGGATCAAATCCTTGGCGAGTCCGATGACTTCCTTGCTCATATCGGTCTCGATCACTCCGGGCGCGATGCAGTTGACGAGGATGTTTCGTGACGCCAACTCGACCGCGAGGCTCTGGGTCATGCTCTCCAATGCCCCTTTCGATGCCGCGTAGTTGCTCTGTCCCCTGCCCCCACGCGAGGCCGCGATCGAGGAAATATTGATGATCCGGCCCCAGCGCTTCATCATCATCCCGCGGATGACGGCGCGCGAACAATGCACCGCGCCCATGACGTTCGTCGCAAAAACATCGGCCCAGTCATGGTCCTCAAGCATCATGAACAGGTTGTCGCGAACGACTCCCGCGTTATTGACCAAAACATCAATGCCACCAAAGGTGGACTCAATCTGGTCGCGCGCGCCTTCGACCGATTTCATGTCAGAAACATCGCACTGGATGGACAGGACCCGGACCCCGGCAGCCCCGACTTCCTTCGCGACTTCCTGCGCCGCGGCCTCGCCGGCGCGCCAACTGATCGCGACATCCGCGCCTGCCCGCGCGAAAGCGATTGCCATCGCCCGTCCAAGCCCACGACTGCCCCCGGTGATCCAGATTTTTTTGCCACTCAGGTTGATGTCGAGCATTTGTGCCCCCAGGAAGTCTTCGCGCAATAATCAAAAAGCCTGTCCCCGTAATCCTTGAAACCCGGACTCGTTCCGTGGCTCTCGCCCAGAACTTCCCGCGCCACTGCCGTGTCAAACACGCGCCCGCGCGAACCAAGATAAGGAACATGCCACGCGAGGGTCGTCAGGATCTCTCGCATCGAATGTCCGGACATGGCGAGCACCGGCCGTGAGAGCAGAATCCGCAATACCCAGGGCGGACTAAGGGGCAACGGCTTGCGCCCGAACGCCCGCCCCGCCGCCGCCATCACATCCACTGGCCCGGGCGCGTCCGCGCCAGAACACAAATGCAAAGTCTTCCCGGCTGACGCGCCAACCGGCAACTCGCACAATCTGACGATCGCGGAGGCGACAAAATCGCTGGGCACGATGTCGATCCTGGCATCACGCGCGACCGGGGCGCGGGGCACCACGTCACGCAGCCACAACCGGATCACGGAATACACAACGCGAAAATGGAGTGTAAATCCGCTGCGACTGTCACCAACAACAATCGACGGACGCACGATCGTCCATGGAATTCCCGAAGCCCGCACAAGGCGTTCGGCCTCCCACTTTGATTGCTCGTACGCGTTATTGAAACTGGATGATCCGCGCTCTCCGTTATCTGGTTCATCCTCACGGATGAAACCGCGGCGCTTTCCAGCGACGAAGGCCGTCGAAACATGGATGACCCTGCAATCCGGCCCGGGGCCGCCTGCTGGAGTGGCCCCAATGACCGCCTCGATCACTTTCGCAGTCAGTCCAACATTGATCCTCCGGCCCTCGGCCAGAGTCATGTCGAAAGCCGTGTCGGCAGCACAGTGGACAATCACGACGGGATGGCCAGCAGCCTGGCTCGCGAGGACCTCGCGCAAATCAACCCAGGTCACGCAGCGGATGCCATCGCCAAACTCAGCAAGACTCGCCACCTGGCGGACCGCGCCTGCCCGCACCCATCTTGAGAAGACCTGGTCCATCCTCTGGCGTGGGTCCATGGCATGTTTCTCACGGACGACCGCGACAATTCTGGATCCAGGAACACCCCTGTCGCGAAGGCAACGCAAAACCTCAGACCCGATGAAACCGTTGGCGCCCGTGATGATGATGGAACCCGGAAAAGCCATTTTTCGTCAGGCCCGGGAGATGACAAGGCCGCAGGAGATGCCAAGGAAACTGCGCTGGGTCACCAGTGCCTGACGCGCGCCGGGACATTCTTGCGTGGCGCCGGAAATGGACGGTCTCGAATCCGGTCCGGAGTCATGAGTCGCGTCATGCCCCGAGAAATTGAAAGTCGGCGGCACGGACTCGCGCGCCAGGGCATCCATGGCGGCAATGCATGAGGCGACGCCTGCTGCCTCCCCGAGTTCGCCCGTCACCGACTTGACAGACGCCAGCGCGACTCCGTCCACAAGAGTTTGCGCGTACGCGTCGAGCTCCACCGCGTCCGACCGGATCACGCCGTTGCCATGGCCGATCACCAAGTCCGGCGCGTACCGTTTTTGACCCTTGCGCTCATGCGCTTTGACACCAGCCTCACGGCACGCGCGGCGGACAGCGCCCGCAAGACCCGGGGCAGCTTCCTCCTGCATGAATTCCACGGGGCCGTCACTTCCCGTGCCGTACCCGTCAACAAAACCCCAGATACGCGCCCCACGCGCCCTGGCATGCGATTCTTCCTCGAGCATCAAGAACGCCGCGCCTTCACTCAGAACCGTGCCACAACGATCGCGGTCGTATGGACGCAAAACCTCGCCAGCCGACCACGGCAACTCCGCGGAACGCGCGAGGTAACCACTGTTCACACCAGTCCCGACATGGAAAGGTTCCACCGGCGATGCCACCCCACCCGCGAGGCACAAGTCCGCGCGCCCGGCCTGGATGCTGCGGAATGCCTCGCCGACCGCGCGCAGGCCACTGACGTTGAAATCCATGAAATTCGAGTTGACCCCGCGAATGTCGAGGGCAATCGCCGTGAAGCATAGCGTGTTGTTCATCAGCGTCTGCAACACGACCATGGGATTCACCAGGTCCATCATGTCGCTGCCGAACTTCAAACTGTCAAAAACCCCGTCCTGCACGCACTGGCGCACGAGCGGGAAATAAGGTGTGAGATCCTTGATCTGGGTACTGCCCGCCCCGACGTACATCCCGAAGCGCTGCGGGTCAAAGTTGCCGGATCCCGGCTTGATGCCGCCATCTGCCGCGGCACCCAGAGCCGTCACCAGGCCAATGACATCCTTGCGCGTCAGGATCTTCTTCACTTTCCGGTCAGGCAACCTGGACGCGGGCGGTTCCGGACATTCCCCGGCGTATTTTACCGCCGTACCAGCCAGGCCCGTCGCCGGGCCGACTGCGCCAAAATGCGTCCGTCCTTCGCGCCAACTGGCAATGTTCACGGCAAGGTCGTCCCCGATCGCGGTGGAAATCCCCATGCCGGTGATGGCAACACGGCGCAATTTCGTAGTCATGAGCGGGCCTCATGGCGGGTGACGAGCACCGCTGAATTTGATCCACCAAACCCGATCGAATTTGACAGGGCAGCGCGCAATGGTTTGCTGGCTTCATATGACTTCGAACGATGCGGAACAAAGTCAAACGCGCAACCCGCGATGGGATGGTCCAGGTTTATCGTCGGCGGCACTTTCTGGTCGCGCAGGGCAAGGACGCAAAACATCAATTCCAACGCGCCCGCCGCGGAGATCAAGTGTCCAGTCGTTGACTTGGTTGACGAGACGCACAGGTCCGTACGTCCTTCGCCAAACACCCGCTGGATCGCGAGGCACTCGATCCGGTCGTTGAGTTCAGTCGATGTGCCGTGGGCGTTGATGTAACCGACATCATCCGGCGCCAGTCCGGCCATCGCGACGGCGTCTTGCATCGCCTCAACCGTCCCGCGCCCGTCCGGTGGCAAATCCGTGATGCGGAACGCGCTCTCGGTCTCGCCAAAACCGGAGACTTCGGCATAAATCCGCGCGCCGCGCGCGATGGCCCGTTCACGTTCCTCGAGAACCAGCATCGCCGCGCCCTCGCTGGCCACGAATCCGTCGCGGTCGCGGTCAAACGGGCGCGAGGCTTTCTCCGGCGCGTCGTTGCGCCGGCTGAGCGCGCCCAGCAAGCAAAATCCCGCCAGCAACAACTCCCCCGCCAGCGAGTCCGCCCCGCCGGCCAGGATCACGTCCGCCTCGCCCCGCTGGATTTGCAACAACGCCTGACCGATCGATTGCCCACTGGAGGCGCACGCCGTGTGAACCGTCGTTACCGGACCTCGCGCGTTCCATCGCGCCGACAACAAGTACGCGAGTGTCCCGGGATGATTGCGCAGGAAAATACGTGATTCTGCCTGTTGCTGGACCACACGGCCCAGTTCCTCGAAATTGCCTTCGGTTGCCAGGGATCGCAGCATCATGGCCAGTTCTTTCGGGCTGACCGCGCCGATTCCGGCCCCGACGCTCACGCCAAAAAAATCCGGGTCACAATCGACATGGCCATCTTTCAGGAGACCACTGTCCTGGATCGCCTCCAACGCCGCGGCCACGCCAAACTCAGACGGCCGGTTCAAATACTTCTCGTGCTGGGGCAGGCAAGCGCCATCAGGCAACCTGAATCCACGAACTTCACACGCGAACTTTACCGGCCAGGTCGACGCCTCGAATTGCGTGATCGCCCCGGCCCCGCTCTTTCCGTCGCACACTCCGGCCCAGGTCGACTCGCGGTCGTTGCCCTGCGGCGACACGGCGCCGATTCCAGTCACGACCACACGCCGCGTCACAGGTTCACCTCACCAGCCACTTCGACCGGCGGCGCCGGCGCCACCCACTCGTGACCACGCGCGATGTCCGTCGCGAACATCGTCCGGTATCCGAGTTCCGCCTGCATCACCCTCTGGCCATTGGCTGTCGCGACAGCCTGCACGACAAGATCCGCGTTGTGCCTCGTCGCGTCGCCGCTCTTGACGTCCACTTTGACCACGAACTGGTCGCCCGGTTCGACAAACTTCCGCAAGCGCACGTTGCGCACCCAAGTCGGAATCAGGGCACGACCGCGGACCGGCGCGTCGATCTCGTCCTTGACAAGATACTGGCATGTCTCGCCGACGACGCTGAGCATCAGCACACCCGGGACCACCGGTTTGCGCGGGAAATGATCGCGGAAATAAGCCTCGGACGAAGCGCAGTTCTTGTATGAGATCACTTGCCGCCCGGGATCGTGGCGCACGATGCCATCGACAAGGCGCAGCGACTCAAACGTGGACGCTCCCGCGATCGCTTTCAATCCCCGCGCTTCCGACAGGTCGACGGAAGCCCTCACGTCCTTCAGGTCCGGCCGGTACAGGCGATTGAACATGCGCCGGGGGTTCTCCGGATCGTCGAAATCCTCCATGGGCAGCAAATACCCGCGACCGCATGTGCTGATCTGCACCGGCTTGCCACGAACGCAGGCGCGGCTGCGAGTCACGACGACGTCCTCGTCCTGGTCGATGATTTCGACCAACATTTCGATCTGGTCGCCCGGTTCGGCGACGCCTGTGTATACCGTCAGCTCGTCAGCCAACAGGACAGGGCGCTTCTTGAAATCGGCGCCGACCATCTTCAGCCACGAAGCCAACTGTGCCGCGGCCTCAGAGATGACCGTCGGACTCAAAACGCGACGGCCGTCCGGAAGCCAGTAAAAAAACGGCTCGTTGCGCGTGACATTCTTGATTCCACGGATGAACCTTCCCGGTTCGTACTCGTGGATGCGATCAACGTAGAAGAAGCCCATCGTTTGAAGCACCCGTGCTGGCACCAGCGTTGATGAAGGAATCCAGCTCGCCGCCGGCGACCTTGCGCTTCACGATGTTCACAAATACTTCGACAGTGAAAAGAGATGGCAACTCCCGCAATGCGAGGCCCTCGCACAACTCTTCCGGGTTCAGCTCCGGCAACAGGGCACGCATGCGCTCAGCGCCCTTTGCCTGCAGGACTCCGTTGATCTCGAATTCCTCGGGCGCCAGGCCGCCACGGGCCATGCGCTCGATCTCTCGCTGCGGGATCTTGATACCGAATTCCTTTTCGAGCCTGAACATGATGTCGAGGAAATCGATCGACTCGGCACCGAGGTCCCGCATCAGACTCGATTGCGGCGTGATGGCGTCCGTATCCGCGCACAGCGAATCTGCGATGACCTGGATCACCTTTTTCTCGATTTCGTCCGGAGTCAGATTGATAACGGATGGCGATGCGGCGTCGGTCACAGCGAATCCCCCTCAGCGGTACAGGTCCGGAATTTCTGGTTTTTCTGTCTTTTTTGAAACTGTAACCAAGTGTGGTGGCCGCCGCAAGGAATAAAACCATCGGGTCCCCACCCGTAACCATCCGACCTGATTACAGAAACCGACAGACCCCCGGGAAGTCGTCCCGGTCAATTATTTGCCCGGCGCTCCGATACTTCTTGAAAGAATCTTGGCGAGAGCTCCAGTGCGCAGGCAACAAAGATTTCAAAATTTCGCGTTCTTTGCCCTGACTGTCGCGTCCGTTTCCGGCTGCTTTCAGACTCCGTACAGCACAACCGCGGCCATTCGCCTTCCGGAAGGTGCCGGCGGGGCCGCCGTCCTGACCAGCGCCGTCGAGGCCAGTGGCCGCGTCTCAGGCGCGTTCGATCCAAACGCATCGTATGCCCAGGCACTCGCCGCCTCGAGCGGGGCCATCGCGGGCACCGCGGTTGTCTTTCCCCCGGGCGCCCTCAGTATCGCCGCTGACATCTACGTCGAACACGGCAGCGACCTTTCGTCCTCCTCAGCCCTTGCGGACCTCGGGCTCACCATGTCCAACGCCATCGCGGCGGCCGGCGCGGCGGCGATCATCCGCCCGTCGACGGACGCCGCGTTGAAGACCCCGATGTCACTGTCGCTGCCATTGCCATCTGGCGTTGCCCTGGAACTCAGACTGACATCCAGCCTGGCAGCCAGCGCGTTGCCCGGCCTCGGGGACCCCAGCGAGCGCGTCGCGATCCTCGCCAAGGTCTGGGATCCAGTCGCGAAAGAACTGCGCACAGTTCTCTTTCCGCGCACTGAAATCGAGGTTGAGAACGGACTGGCCACTTTCGACACAATGTACTTTGGCGCGTTCCAAACCGTCGTGATGGAGAATCCTGTCACGGAGAAAGTCGAGGCAAAGGCCTCGGAACCCATCACGAACAACACCGGCATCGCCGTCGTCGCGACAACCGGCATCGTTCCCCAGGAGAGCATTGCCACGACCGAGACACTTCGTCCCTTGACGTTCGCTTCCTTCACGCTCTCGTTCTCCAGCGCGGCCCGCACCGCTACCGCCCAGGCCCGCTTGTCTGAATCCGTCGCGACAACTTCATGCACCTTGTCGGCAAGAGACAAGGACCGCGGTACCGTCGTTTGGTCCTCGAGCAATGGCCCCAACTCCGCATCCGCGGACCAATCGATTTCCGCGCCCGTCACGCCCGGGATCACCGGGTTGATCGAAGCCTCGATGTCTTGCGTTGCCAACGACGGGCGTTCCGCGAAATCTGACTGGCAAAATCTCACCCGACTCTGCGCTGCGGGAAAATACGGGCCCGACTGTGTCGCCTGCGCTGCCGGTACGGTTTGGGACACGAACACCTTGTCTTGCGTCAACGCGGGCCTCGGGTATTACGCCAACGGAGATGGCGTGCGCCGCACTTGCAACGCCAAGCCCGAAAATTCCGTCTTTAC
>RGVZ01000491.1 GCA_010029825.1 bacterium
TGGCTGCCTCGCCGCTGTCGGCTGTGTCCCACTGGATGCCGCTGCCTCCGGCTCCGTTGCTCTAGCCGCTACCCCAAGTCTGGCAGAACGTCACACGGGCGAGGCCCGGTGTCGATGTAGCGAGGATCGAGGTACGCCTTGGTGATCCGAGGCGACGAGTGATCCAAGAGTGCGGTCGGGTCTCCGCCGGCCGCGCAGTAGTGCGTCGCCGCGCTCCGTCGCAACTGGTGGAACTTGCATCGCTTGTTGCCGCCCAGGCCAGCCCTGTCGATCAGTTTGCCGAACCGGTTCCAGAGATAGCATTTCGCGCTCGGCCACGCGAAGAGCATCGGGCTCTCGCCGGTCGACGCGAGGACGTCGAGCAGATCGCACGTCTCGGCGGTGAACGAGTAGAGTTTGTCCCGCTTGCCGCCTTTGCGGTACTCGGCCCGAACGAGCAGGCGAGGACGAGTGTAGTCGCCTTTGCGGCAGGCCAGGATCGCACCCACTCGTTCCGCGCTCTGCCAAAGCACCTGGATCATCGCGCTCCAGAACACTCTCGCTGGGACGTCGCCGACCTTGCCCGGCGAGACCTTCGCGTGTGTGATCAGCCGCTTCAACTCGTCGATGCTCCAGGCCTGCGGCACTCGAACCGGCAGCGGCGTCGGCGGAATGCACGGCCGCTCGTCGAGGAGTCTGCGATCGCAGGCGCACCGCCAGAGCGAGCAGAGTTGGTTCCGCTCCTTCTCGGAGGTGAACGGACTGCGGACACTGGCACGATGCTCCAGGAAGCGAGACACCTCCAGGTCAGTCAGGTCGGCCAGTGTTGCTGGGCGACCAAGGAACTTGTCGAACTGGTGGATCGTGTTCTCGTACAGCCGTGCCGTGTTTGGGCTGCGGCCCCGCAACCTCAGGGGGCGATACACCTGTCGGAAGAAATCAGAGAGAACCATCGCAACCACTCCTACGGGCGAGCCGCTGTTAGGGGGAGTATGCGATTCCATTCGGGGTCTGCCCACTCATCGTGAGTGGGTGGTGATAAAAAAACGCGCTTTAGACGTTCAGCCTGCGACGATCATGCGGGACATTCGTCCCGCGCAATCTGCGCAAGCCTTGCCGCCAGGGATTCGGCCGCAGCGACGGCTCGCCACTGCTTGTCGCGGTCGCAGTTCGCAATGAACGCGTCGACGGCTTCTTGCAGGACATAGAGTTCATCGATGTGGTCGAGGTTGATGGTCATGGTGACTCCTCCGTGAGTATCGATCGCAGCGAATCCGTAACCGCTTGCTGCCCGGAGGGATTGTCGTCCCCGCCATTCCACAGTTCAAGGCCCCTCTCGCGGGGGGCCTTGATTTGTGCTGTGTAGTCTGGAGACGATACCCCCTACTTGGAGGATAAACCTATGAAAGCCCCGATCTCCGTTCAGGAAGCCGCCACCGCTTCCCCTCCTCCACCAGGACAGGCAGTACAATGCAGCAACAAACAGTTGAAATTCCTGCGAGTTGAAGGAAACAATGCCATATTCAGCAACCGACTGCACTTGCTGGTGGAACAACAGTTTCTTCCAATATTCGAGAGGATCTTTGGGCACAACAATGGATCCAAGATATGACTGAAAGAAAGATTCCATTCACCGAAGGTGTTGATCCACTTGGAGTTCTTTCAACTGATTCCGCCCAGGCTGTTTGGAAGACCTAAGGACTTCCAGCAGATCGTGTTTCTCTTGAAAATGCCGCTATTGTTGTTTCCTGCAAGAGATATCCACTTATTATTGATCCAACCTCGACAATTTGAGCGTGAACATGGTAAAGATGGAACAAATTTCTTTTCCTTTATATCAGAATATTGATCTAAACGTGCTAATAATTTTTGCAAATGTTCTTCTAGCTTTTGCAAATTTTCTTCTGTTG
>RGVZ01000492.1 GCA_010029825.1 bacterium
TGGACATGTCAATCAGGAAGAGTTCTCCCTTCTTGTCGCAGAAGCCGAGGCAGCGCAGACCGTCCGCCTTGTCCGTGACGTTGTAGCCGTCGCGAATATTGTCCTCACCCTCCTCTCGCTGCTTCATGAAATTCTTCTTCTGGAGCGTGCGGGGGGCGGGGCCGCGAAACAGGTCTGTGCCGGTGAGTTCCTTGTAGGCACCGAGGACCTTCTGGCGCGTAGAGGCGCGAATGAGGACGGAATTCTTCTGGATGCCGCGCAGCACTTCGCCCACGTTGCGCACGAGGCGCTTCATGGCCGCTGTCGCGTCGTCGCCGGCAACACGGCGCAACTCCACCTCAATCTCATAGGAGGGGGCAGCGGCCATGATGTCCTGGTCGCGGAAACGGCGCTGCCAGCGATAGTCACCGCGCAGATCCTTCTTGGTGCTGCGCACGATGGAGAGGTCAAAGACAGCACCCTCGCCCTCAAAGGACCAGCGGCGAATCATGCGGAAGGCCTTGGGCACGCGGTCCCACTGCTCCAGCAGTTTCTTGACTTCCGCATCGTCGGCGGCCATCGGGAGTTCACGGCGGTTCTTGATGCGCACGCCGTATTCGTCCAGATCCACCGTCGACGTGCCGGCCGCGCGGTCCTTGATAACCGCCGTGTAGGGCTTTCCGGCGAGCACATCGTCGCGACAGTAGGCGCTGATGACCCCGAGGCCGGAGAGCGTGAAGCGGACATGCTCCTTCGTCGTAATGGTCAGGCGGTCCTCTTGGGGCAGAGCGGTGAAACCCTTGGCGCGGAGACGCTTGGCGACAGTGATGAAGGTAGTCGCGTCCACGACACCCTTGTCGCCAAACGTTGACTCCAACTCATAGTCGGGGTGCTCCAGCCACTCTTGGACCTGCGCCCCAATCGCTTTGGCTTCCGCGGAATAGAGTTCCATCCCGCGATTTCTAATCAGCACTATAGGTTTCCCTTTGGGCGGCCTAGGGTGCCGATGGGCTCAAATTTATAGGGGGGGCGGTGCAAAAACATAGTTATTTTATGATGAAGTATCTTCCTTTTTATTACCATGCTCTCGTTCGTATTCAGAGGATTCTTCATACATCGCCATACTTATATCTTCACACCAATTATCAAAGTCATCTAGTTGCGCAGTTACAAAGTTTTCAGTAAAATTAACAACATCATCACAACTAGCATTATCTTTGTAAGACATAAATGCAACAATCGCAAACACAATATTTTTACCAGCGAGCCACAATAAACTATCAATTTCAGGAGTTATATACTTTGCAAATTCTTCCTTAAATATATTTTGATAGCCGTGTCCAAACTCCATATCTGCCTCGCATGATAGCCACATATCAAACATTTTATCCCAGTTTTCAGTTATAGATTCTTTACAATGAGAAATAAGAGATGTTCTAACGATTTCAAACTTCTGTGTAAATGACATATGAATATTATATATTAGATACACTTTAGGTATTATCTATTTCCTAAGGAAACTCCGCGCCCAGATGGCGAATCGTCTCCGCACGTCCCAGCGCTGCCGCATAGTCCGCCTTCTTCGGCTTCTCTAGACGCGCGGCGGGGCCCAGGCCAGCACCCAACTTCGTCAGTCCGGCCTTAATCACATCCAGCGTCCCGTCCGCGACGGGCCACTCGATGCGCCAGCCGTCGTCCTCGCGTGCCGAAAGCCAGCCGGCCAGACCCACAGACACCGCCTCTTCGCCTGGCCGATGGAGCACCGCGCGCGAACCGAGCGCAACACCCCACACGGGCCGCGACGCCGACCAGTTCCTCGGGTCCTCGGGCACCCAGCGAATCTTCTTGTTCGCTTCGTCCACCATGACGAACTGGACCTCATAGAGGTAGGCCAGCGCCTCATCTAGGGC
>RGVZ01000493.1 GCA_010029825.1 bacterium
CTTCTGGGTCGTTTGCCCATTCTAAAAGCTTAGCTTTATCTTTGTTTGTTGCGGGTCGAGCCTTCAGCTTCAGTGGGCTATTTTTTTGTTAGCTTTTGCATCAGCCGCGAGATTCGGCTGATCGCTGCGCACACCAATCACCACCTGACTCGCGAAATCAGGACCGGCAATGGGTGTCACTTTCCAGCGGCTGTCGAAACGGGACTTGTTTTCATAGCCCGCAACCGGCCCCCACAGGAGCGCCGCTTCGATCTCACCCCGACTCAGGGCTTGCAACAATTCGTCCGAGGTCCGAAAGGTCGTACTGCGAACGCCCTCGGCCGTATTCACAAAAATATGGGGGGTCGTACCGAACTGCACACCGACCTGTTTCCCCCGAAGATCCTCCATCGATTCGAATCGGAAGCTCGGCGGGGCCACCAGGGCGTAGGTCAGTTCCATAAACGGTTGCGACTTCTTCACCCCGCGGACCTTGTATTCCGCAGTGGCCGGAAGCGCGATCACGGCGTCGCAGGCGTTGGCGAGAATCGTATTGCGCAGAGCCCTGCGCTGGTTGAACGTCTGCCACCAGACGTACTCCACGGGGCGCTTCAGTTCGCGGCCGATCAGTTCGGCAGCATCCACATACAAACCCCGCTGTGCGCCCTCGGATTTACTGAATGGCAAATTGTCGGGGTCTGCACAAATCCGCAACGGAGCCGCCCACGCACTCGCCGCAGCGGTCATTAAGCTTGCGACGGTCAGCAGACGGGAAACGGTTTTTAGCGAAAACAGTGGGCGCGACAAAGTCCGCCCGCAAGGCAATGTCGAATCAGACATGGTCTCAGGACTCAGAGGGTCGGTGGCAAGGGGAATCGCCCGCGGTCGCAGGCGCATCCAAGGCGGGCTGAATGGACCCGCAAAGGTCCGTTCAGCCCTCGTCAACTTGATCCGCTCGCGCGTACCTTAGTTCAACGAGAAGACAAACATCGTCCCGCCCTCAGGGCTGGCAGCGACCATTTTCTCGCCAATCGGGCCCAAGAACGCTGGGATCGTCTGGGTACGTCCCGAGACAACCGCGACGTACTGTTTCCCGTCGAGAACATAGGTCATCGGCCCTGCCGCAACCCCGGAACCCGTGCTGAACTTCCAGAGTTCCTTGCCCGTCTTGGCGTCGAGCGCCTTGAACTGGCCCTTGAGGTCGCCGTGGAACACCAGCCCGCCAGCCGTGCTGACCGCACCACCCGGCCAGTAGTTGGTGTCCTTATTGACCCATACGGCTTTTTGCGCCACCGGATCCCAAGCCTTCATCGCACTCAGGTAACCGCCAGGCGCCGGCTTCGTCAGATCAAAGTTGACACTCAGATAGAAGGAGCCGCGCTTGTAGTCCTCCTGGATGCCTTCCATGTCCATGCACAGGTTTTGCGCCGGGATGTACACCAGACCCGTCTGCTCACTGTAGCTCATCGGCATCCAGTTTTTGCCACCCAACAGGTTCGGACAAACGTCCTTGGCGTTGCGCTTCAGGCCCGGGCGCTTGACGTTCCCCGGTGCCTCGATCGGCAGCCCGGTCTTGAGATCGATCCCCGTTGCCCAGTTGGTGGACTCGACAAACGGCTTGGCCGACAGCAACTTGCCGTTGGCCCGATCGATCACATAAAAGAAGCCATTACGGTTGGCCTGCATGATGACCGGGGTCTTCTTGCCGTCGATCGGCAAATCCGCAAAGACGAGCTCATTGACGCCGTCGTAGTCCCACGCATCGTGCGGCGTGAACTGGTAGTGCCAAGCCATCTTGCCGGTGTCCGCATTGAGGGCGAGTACCGAAGCAGAGTACAGGTTGGTGTACTTGCCGACGTCCGAACTGTCATTACCCCGAACCGCAGCGGCCCAGGGTGCCGGATTGCTCG
>RGVZ01000494.1 GCA_010029825.1 bacterium
GCGGGCGCGGCGGGCGCGGCGGGCGCGGCGGGCGCTTCAGTAGCCGCATTCGTCATCAACGCGTCCATAGCAGTCACTTGACCTCCTACACCTGCTCCGGCGCCCGCAGCACCCGCAAGTCGCAATTCATCGCGTAGGCTCATCAGCAATTTTCCTAACTTATTTTGTCCAGTTCCCTTTTTGCCGATTCCCCAATAGTTATCCAGCGGACTGACGTCTTGGATGAGCGCGTCGCCCGTATCCAGCAACATCTGTTTCAGTTTCGGATGGCGATCGCTGAATTTCTCACGAAGCGCGGCAAGCATGACGCCGTCTTTGGTTGTCGCCCAATCCGTGCGCGCCGCAAATTCAGTAGTTTTGCCCAGTCGTTTTGCCTGAGCAGGCGTCTTGGCAACTCGGATCGTCTCTTGGTATTCGGGATGATCAGGGAACTTCATTGCCTGGAAATAATGTTCAACCGTAGGATACGCCTTGCCTTCCAACATTAGCGCAACGCGATAATATGTGCTGAATTCCTTGTAGGTCGGCGAAGTGGAGCTGAATTGTACGACGCGCCCACCAGGCGGCACAATGGGCGCGGGTCCTTCGTTGCGCGCAGGCTGTCCTTCGTCCTCCAGATCCGCAGGTGCATCCTCGCTGCCCGCGTCCAATCCTGCCGCAGCAGGAAGTTCCGCGACCGCAACAGTTTCCTGCGCCGCCTCAACTTCTTCCTTCGCATCCTGAGTTTCCAACAATTCTTCCAGTTTCATATCTGTCGGCTCGCGGAAACGACGTGCGCCGCGATCCGTCAAGAATCGCATTCCACCGTTCATATACGTCGTCAGTTCCTGATCTAGCAGTTTGAGCGTATACGGCATACTGACGCGACTGAAGGTCGTCCGCGACTTTTTAACTGGCAGCACAAGCGCCAGGTTTTCCGCCGTTTCGCCCGCAAACGTCAGCGGTCCGTCGCACATAGGGCATACGTACAGATTCTGGGCGCTGTTATAAATTGGAATCGTACCGCAGCCGTTACAGACATAAAACGTCGTACCATCGCTCCGCTTCGTCATCGATTCCGTCAAAAAGTCGGTGATGCCGTGCGCGATCAGCACGTCGCGCTCCATTTCGCCGATACGCATACCGCCCTCGTTTCCTCGACCGCCCGTCGGCTGATGCGTGCGGATTTCGCGACGACCGCTTGCGCGCGCGTTCAGTTTATCTTGCGTCAGATGTTTGAGGCGCATGAAATACAGCGGTCCAATAAATACCGAGGATGTAAACATCGCACCCGTGATCCCGCTATACATGATTTCCTCTCCGTCCCGCTGTAGTCCGAGCTCCTGTAACGCATCCGCGATCATTTTGTAGGAAGTATCGTCATTCATGAAAGCCGTCGCATTCATCTTGGCGCCAATGTGCGCTCCGTACTTTCCAAAAACCTGCTCCAACATTTGCGCGATCGTCATGCGGCTGGGAATACAATGCGGGTTGACGACAATATCGGGTACCATTCCGTCCGCCGTACGCGGCATATCTACCGCGTCCAATAGCATGCCCATCGTGCCCTTTTGCCCGTGGCGCGACGAAAATTTATCGCCCAACTCCGGCACGCGTTCTTCCAGTATGCGTACGCGCACCAGTCGCAGTCCATTTGCCTGATGGAGCACCGCAACTTTATCTACGCGACCTTTGGTAAATACGGTCGGCATAAGGCTGGCGTCGCTGATCGCGCCCGTCTCCGCGTTGCGCAAGTACCGTGATACTAGCACCGTCCGATCCGTGATGACGGTTCCCTCGCGGATCACTCCGTTTTCGTCGAGCGCGCTGTAATCTTGACCAGGCTTCAGGTCGTTCCACGCCAGCACGTTGCGCGGGTTGGCGATTGTATAGACCGCCTG
>RGVZ01000495.1 GCA_010029825.1 bacterium
GCCCTGACGTCTGGATGAACTGCTGGCGCGCCAACGCCACCAACTACCTCTCCCGGGGCATCCCAGTCGTCTGTGACGACGTCCGTTTCCCGAACGAAGCGGCCCTGATCCGCCAACTCGGCGGCGAGGTCTGGTGCCTTACCCGCCCCGGTGCCTCCCACGAGGGCGACCACGCCAGCGAAGGAGCCTTGGATGAAGGCCCCTTTGACCGCCATTTCGTCAACAACAGCACGCTCACGAACCTCTACCGCGTCGTCGGTGAAGTTCTCGACGAGACCCTTGGGGTCCACGCCTCATGACTCCCCCTATCCCTGCATTACATCAGCAGCTGTTGCATCCTTGGCGCTTCCGTCTCGGCGGCGAGGTCTACGTCCGCAACAGGAACCCCCGAGAGCGCTTCCGTGTTGTCGACGCCGTCGTCCGGCTGGGCTTCCCTCATCTCAAACTCCTTGACCTGAAGGGCAACCACTGGATGGTGTCTCAACTCGAATGCTCGTCAAAACCAATCGTTTTCCGCAAGGGCTGAGCATGCCTGCCACGTTCGTCCACTGCACGCCCGACGCCGAGCGCCTGATCGTCAAGATGGCCCGCGTCAGCAACCCCGCCAACGCCGAGAACTGGGACACCGGCCCCAAGCTGCTGCGCTACCTCATCGCGCACCGGCACTGGTCTCCGTTCGAGATGGCCTCGCTCTGCATCCGCCTCGAAACCGAGCGCGACATCGCGGCTCAGATCCTGCGCCACCGCAGTTTTTCCTTCCAGGAATACTCAACGCGCTACGCCCGCACCCAGCCGGCGGAATGCCCACCTCAACGTCTCCAGGACACCACCAACCGCCAAAACAGCCTGGACACCATCCCCTTCGAGATGAAGCCCTACTGGGACATGCGCCTCGGCCGCGTCATCGGTGAAGCCTTCCTCCTCTACGAAGACATGCTCACCGAGGGCGTCGCCAAAGAAACAGCCCGCCGCATCCTGCCGCTTTGTACACCCACCACGCTGTACATGCACGGCACGCTGCGCAGCTGGATCCACTACATCGACGTCCGCTGCGATCCCGGCACCCAGCTCGAGCACCGCGAGCTCGCCCAGTCCTGCCGCGACATCTTCAAGGCCCAGTTCCCTGTAGTCGCCGACGCCGCGTGGCCCACCGAATGAGCGCCCTCCTCATTACCATCCGCTCCACCGAGGGCGGTTACTACCACTGGCATCTCTGGGACGGCCCGGACGGTGCCTTTGAGTTCTCAGGCAACGCTCCGCTTCTCGAGCGATGCTTCGAGGAGATCATCAGGGCCCAGCGGTCCCTCGCCGAGCACTTCACAGCAGACCCGGACTCCGAGGCCGACTGGCTGCCGGACCCATCCACGGACCCGACGCCCATCCCCAAGGTCCATCCGACCGCTGGCGCTGCGCTGCCCGCGTACCAAGACGTCCCAGCCAGCCCCCATCCAGCGCAACTTTCATCTTCCATTTACCCTCGCCCATCCAGTTTTGGTTGACAATGGCTTTGTGTCTTTTTCCGGTAGGGCGAGCCCAGTGACCAGCATGCGCCAGTCAGTTTTGCCGGTCACGCTCGCATAGTAAAAATTATGAATAGCAACTCCTCTCCTATACAGGACTATTTGCAGGACGTTGGGCGCTATCCAGTCTTAAGCAAAGAAGCTCAACTTTTACATTGCCGCCGTATCAAAGAGTGGGTCGACTGGCCTGGTGGCAAGGAAGCTGCGCCCCTGCGGGTGAGACGCCTAGGCGAGAACGCCATGAAAGTGATGACAGTGACCAACGCAAGACTCGTCGTCTCCATCGCCAAGCGCTACCAAAACCGCGGCCTCGACCTGGCCGACCTGATCCAAGAAGGCAACATCGGCCT
>RGVZ01000496.1 GCA_010029825.1 bacterium
TCCTTGGGCCGGTTCACGGTAAAAGACATTAATGGTGACGCTGTTTCCGGTGAGCCGGGTGACCGTGCGGGGCTTGGCGGCGGCATCCCGTCCGCCTGGGACGACCCAGGGCATGGTGGAGACACCGCTGCCGGTGAAGGTGATCGCGGGGCCACTGGCGGGGCCCTCGGCGTTAAAGGGTGCCCAACAGCCGAAGCCTTGGCCCCACCAGCCGCCCACGGTGATATTGACTGTGCCGCCGCTCCCGACGGTAACCGTGTTCGGGTTACGGCCGGTGTAGTCTTTGAGGATGGTGCCGGGAGCGAAGGAGGTTTGGATGCCGTTGCGCGTTTGGTCGAAGCCGGAATCATTCAAGACGGTCAGGAGCAATCCCTCGCCGGAGTTTGCTTGTCCGTTGTTGTTTAGATCCTCGTAACGCTCAAAGGCAAAGAAGTCACCTTCGGCCCAGCGGGTCCATTCGCGCCCGCGGGCGAACTGATTGTGGATGTAGATGAGATTAGGAATCGTTCCTACGCCTTTGTCGCCAAGAGCTCCATCGTAGCCCTTGCGCATCCAGGTGATGCCATTTTCCTCCTTGTCCTCGTTGTCGGCTAGATTGTTACCGGTGAAGTAGACGACCGGTGTTCCCACACGGGTCAGGATGTAAGCGTAGGCCAGCTCGAGTTTGCCGGGAGGATCTTCGTCGTGACTGTGGGCGAAGATGACGCCTTCCTCGGGACTGAAGCCGGCAAAGCTATCGAGCGCGGCCAAATTACCGCCATTGAAGGCGGCCATGATCATTTGGGATTTGCGCGGGAAATCCAGATAACGCGTGCGGATACCCCATGGCCCCGGAACCTCCTGGCCGTTGACGGTCACGGGATCGCGCCAGTAAGCCGTCTCACCAATCGAGCCGATGAAGAATTCCGAGTACACGAGCGCATCGTCTCGGCGGATGTAGTTGGAGTACATGTCGTCGAAAGGATCCGTGTCGGACAGGCCACGGCGCTCATTAAAGTTCTTCTGGATGTTATAGATGAGGCTCTGGTCTCGCTCGGCTAAGTTTTGGTTGGGCAAACCGAAGTACTCCTTGCCCACGTGCTTCGGGGCGTCGAGGCGGACGCCGTCATAGTCCATGGCGTAGCCGAGCCAGTTAATCCAGCGGGTGACGAACTGGCGGGAGAGGTTCCAGCGACCGCGCTGGAGCGGCTTCGTTCCATGCTCGCCGACCCGGAAGGTACCATCCTTTATCGTTTGAAAGGGTACAGCCGCAAGGACGGAAAGCCCGCGATAGCCCTGGAGATACAGGGTGAGGTCAGTCTATCCTGCCAGAGATGCCTCGAGCCGGTACGCCACCGGCTGCGGTCGGAGCGCAGTCTGGTATTTGTTCCAGCCTCCCGACTGGCGGATTTCGAGGATGAGGAAGACGATACCGACTATCTTCCAGTGGAAGACCCGGTGGAGCCATTGGCGCTGGTAGACGAGGAAGCGGTTCTGTCCCTTCCCATGTCGCCACGGCACCAGGAGGGCGGTTGCAGCACTGACAGTGGGATGTCGCGGTTGCAGCGGGAATGCGCGCCGCAGGAATCCGATCTGCATTGATGTTTTTTGCGCCCTCGACGGGTGCTCAGGAGAGATAGAGATGGCGGTTCAGCAGAACAAGAAATCCCCTTCCAAACGAGGAATGCATCGGTCCCACGATTTCCTCAACAATCCTCCCCTGGCTGTTGAACCGACGACAGGTGAGGTGCATCTCCGACACCACATCAGCCCCAGCGGGTTTTATCGCGGGCGCAAAATCCTCAAGACCAAGGCAGACTGAACGGGCCTGCCCCGATCCCTGGCGCGTGCGCCGCAAGCTCCCCCATCTGCTGCCGGGCC
>RGVZ01000497.1 GCA_010029825.1 bacterium
ACCGTGTTGGCGGCGATCGAATAAAACCGGTGAAGTCGCTCCGCCATGGCGCGCGTCTTGGCCGCGTTGTTTCCCGGCAACATGTAAGCCAGCATGTTGACCACGTCTTTGAATGTCGTGTCCGGATGGGCCAACGTGTCCCGCAACATGTTGTGCAGTTCGCCTTTGGGGTCTTTCACTCCAGCCACCGAAAGTTCATCACCCAACGCCTTCATAGCGATATTCGCGGCTTCCAGCTTGATATCGCGGATGCCTTGCACCATGCGTTGCAGATCGATTTTTCCCGACGCCATTTGCTCCGGAGTCTTCCCATCCAACAATATCCGGATCGCCCCATCCGGCGTAAGCGTTCCGCCGCGACTGTCCGCATCAAAGTCCACATGCTGTCCGTGGCCGAGAAGCTGACCGCCCTCACTTAGCATCCGGGCAACAAGTTGACCGGCGGCGCGTTCCCGATCCGCAGCCGCGAGCTTGAGCGCAATATCCCGAGCGTCGGGATTGGGCATCTGCTCAATCCGGACTTTTGTCGCTCGGGCTTCGCTGCCCAGAATATCGAGGGCACGGTAGACTTCCGGCACGCTGAGAGGAGTTTTCCGGTTGATCAGGTCTTCAAAGCTCCCGCCATTGGAGAGCCACTGCTCGGCGGTCATCTCCGCCTGGGGGACCTTTTGCGAAGCGAAGGTGACCTTGTCCTCGGGCGCCAGTTCCTCATTCGGTTTGGCGGTGCTGACCTTGCGGGTGAAACGAGCATCTCCAGGCCGGAATAGTTTTCCGTCGCGATTTCGCAGTATCCCATCGGCCGCGTCCTGCGTTTCTCTCGTTACGGGAACTCCATGTTGGTATGTGCCTTCGTCCCCAAATTGTATGTCTCCCAGTTGTTTATCCGAAAGGTTGAGGCGGTCTAGGACTCCGTAAACTCTCGAGCTTCTTACTTCCTCCAAATGGCTGGCGTAGTCCAACCGATTGCCAAACTCTTTGCGCAAACGAATATTGGCGGCATTTAGATTGTCGTTTGTGGTTGGCACACCGAACAAGTTATCTGATAGCTCGGCGCCCCTTATGAACTCTCTGAGTTCGTCCTCAGACATTTTGGAAACAGCGTCACGAGCCTCCGGCGTAAGCGGGTTCCTTTCGTAAGACCAAAGCAGAGTATCCAAATCTTCTTGCGACAGAGGCGCTTCATCTTGCGGCCGGTAAGCCATCTCGCCCCCCTTGAGACGACCCGCCTCGCGATCAGTGGCCAGCTCCATGATTTTGTCAAAAGCCTTGCGATGGACTGAACGATCTATGCCAAACAACTTGGCAACATAGTCTTTGAATGCCTCCCATACGGTGCGGATTTTTCCGGTCACTTTGTCCCGCGGCATCTCAAGTCCCTTCATGTATTCGCGGAGATTGCGGTTGGACATCACCGCCGAGGTCCACTCGTCGATGTTCACGAAAGCGTAGGCGTTTTTGTCAGCGTCGGTCGGCAGACTTAGATCGCTAAAGTCTTCGCCAAGTCGCGCCCTTAACTGGTCCAGAGTCCCCTGATCGAAATGTCCGTCCTTGATCGCGGCTTCGGTTGTCTGCTTGTAGAGCTGATTTATGTCCTGGACCAACTTTCGCTGACGCGGGTTTAGGCGGGACTCGTTCTTCACATCCAAGAAGTATTTGAGCAGCGCGTGGTGAATTTCGTGTAGACCCGTCTCCACGTTAGAGTCTGACGCTCCAATAAACTTCTTATTGATGGCGATCTCTCCTGTCCGCGGGTCGTAGTAACCGTACTCGTTGCGAGGCAGGTAGTCATAAACTCGGAGCGGTATATTATCCAAGTTAGCTTGTTTAAGAAGCTGGCGGATTTGGGCCGCGTCCTCTTTG
>RGVZ01000498.1 GCA_010029825.1 bacterium
TGGCTCCGAACAGAAACATGCAGACGCGGCAAAAAAACATAGGCATACGCGCTGGCGTAAAATGGCGGCACAACGCATGCCGAGACTCTTTTGGCAGTTATCGCATGGCCGAGTTAAGGAACACTCACAACGTAGCGGAGGAAATGGGGAACAGCCCCGCCGTGGTCAAAAAGCACTATTTCCAAGCCGTCACGAAGGCCGAGGCAGGGAAGTTTTGGGCCATTAGGCCGGCATAGTCCCACCCAGCGCCTTGTATCGGGCCAACGCCGTCAGCATTACTTTTTGAACAAGGTTGGGGTCGCTCATCTCGCCCAGGTGCTTTAGGGAGCGGTGCATCCGCCATTCATCGGTCGGCCCTTTGCGAGTGGGGGGAAGTCTAAACAAAAACTTCGTCCCAAATCGCCGGCCCCGCCGGCGGCAGTTTGAAAGGAAATCGCAAAGGCCTTTAAGCTGGTCGGCCCTAATCGTCCCGTCCGGCTTGCGCTCCAAATCCTTGGCAAAATCCGTCTTCAAAAGCCGCTCAACATAACGCCGGGAACATCCGGCGTAGGCGGCGGCAGAGCTGATTGGCATCCTCACGACTAAAAAACATACGACTAAAAACAAGGGGCGCAAGTGGACATAAATTCATGGGGTGGGGACAGGATTCGTCTAACCCCCCGCAACAAACTAGGGGGCGTGATAGTTGACACGAAAAAGCGTCGATATGACTAAACCTATATTTCCAAGTGAGGTCAGCCGCTTCTTTCAGGAGACCGGCCGACGCGGGGCTGAGATTCACCGCATCACCCCGGAAGCCAGCGCCCGCGGTGTTGCGATACGTAAACGAAAAGCAGAGCTGATCCGAAACGGATACAGCGCACAGGAGGCACTAAAACGCGCCCGCGTTGAGGTGGAAAAAACGCCGTGAAAACGGAAAAGGCGTCCTGCCCGGACGCCTCTCCCTTCAAACCAACGCTCGCACAGGTGGAAGTGTCAAAGCCCGAGCCGCTACTGACGAGGGAAGGGGTGGCGGAATACTTGGCCGTTTGTCCGCGTACAATCGACCGACTGGTGCGATCCGGTCGGCTGCCGTCGATCAAGCTGGGGCCGGGGCGAAACGCAGCCCTGCGCTTTAGGCGGTCCACCGTGGACGCAGCCCTGAGCCGATGGGGTGGCAGATGAGCGCCGCGAGGCTGGTCTTACAGCTTGCCGCAGACCCCGGCGACCTGACGGCCGCAGAGCTGCCCGAATTGCTGGATAGGTGCGAGGAGCTGGGCCGAAAAATTGAGGCGATCCGCAACCAGGCAAGGGAGCTGCTGGCGACCGGGGAGGAGATCGACGGTTGGGAGCTGGTGCAGGTGCGCCGGACTGACCTGATCGACCCTGCTGCCGCCTTTCTCCGAGTATGGACTGACCACAGCCGAGAGGCGGCGCTGGCAGGGATTCGCCTCAGCCTGCCGGCCGTGGCCCGAGCTATGGCCCAGGATGCGGAAACGACGGTAGGAGAGGCCAAGGAACGACTGCTTAAAACCTTGGGCGGCTTGGCAGTGGAAACGGAGACCCCCCGACTGGTCAGGGCAAGGTGAGCGGCCAGCGTCGCAAGGTCCTTGTCGATTGGGGGCGCTGGCAGACTGTCCTTAAACAGACCCGCCGATCGTCCGTAGCGTCCACGGTGGCCGTGCTGGTCGCCATGGAAAACCTATGCTTTGAGCAGCGGGCAAAACACCAGGGCAACGCCTTTGTCGGATCCTACCCCTACCTAGCGTCCATGTCCGGGGTATCGGAGGATACGGTCAGGCGGGCCGTAATTTTATTGGAGGAGTTGGGGGTGGTGCAGGTGACCCGCAATTACGACGTCAGACGCAAGCAGTATTCAGA
>RGVZ01000499.1 GCA_010029825.1 bacterium
TCCGGACTTGTGGTCCGACCTCCTCATCCTGGGCACGGGACCGACGGGAATCATGGCTGCTGCTACAGTGGCCCCAACCGACAGTGACGCGAGGGCAAGCGGTGACATATCGCCTACCTTGCTCGATCGCGATCGTCGCATGCGACAAATGTGGGGCAGCATGTTTGATCTCGTGGATCGCATCTTGCTGCGCGACTTGGAAACGGACATTATGGACGCCATTGCCCATGAGAGTCTGCAAACCTACGAATGCAAGGCCATTCAGCGGGACGAGAACCGAGAATTGCACGATAGCGTCGTCGTGCGCGCGCACGACCCGCAGCGCGACCGGTTGGAGCGCTGCTTCATCTGCTACGAGCACTGGAAACCCGGTGACGAAGTGACCGAACTGCGGTGCAAACACGTCTTTCACACGCCCTGCATTCGCGAGGCCATCTTTTACCAGCCCAAGTGCCCTATCTGCCGCACACTCCAGCCGATTGCTACCCCCGCCGCACAGGCCGTTGGCAAGACCGACCGTTAACCAAGTACCGCATTGGGGACAAATCGACGCGCACGCAATGACCGAGGCGCACGCCGGCGAGTTTGCCTTTCGCTGCAAAACCAGTGAGGCCTTCATGTTGAAAGTGCTCATTGAGTTGGTGCACAACAATATCAAGACGGGATGTGTCGAACTGCACAAGGAAGGCATGCACTTTTCCATGACGGACGCCAACAAGCGCACGCTCATCAACTTTGAACTGCCTGCAATCGGCTTCGACACGTACTACGTGCAGGGCGACATTCTCAAGATTGGTCTCAACATGAACCACTTCTACAAGATGCTGAAGAGCATCAAGAAGAAGGACTCGGTCGTGCTCTTTATCCGCGCCGACGAGCCGCACGAGTTGGGCATCCAGATTGCGCCGCGCGATCAGCTCCGTCTGACGACGTCCTACGTGCGCGTGCAAAACATTCACAACCTCGAGATTCTGCTTCCCGGCCCCTACGCCCGCGCCACGGTCGTCTCGTCCACCGAGTTTGCCAAAATGTGCAAGGACATGCTCAACATGTCCAACACGGTTCGCATCACGGCGACGGCGCTGAACGTGCGCTTCCATTGCAACCTCGGCGCCGTGTATTCGCGCGACGTGGTGCTCGGCGAGATTGACGTCGAGCGCGACAAGGAAGTGGTCTTTGAGGAGGAGTTTGACACGGAGCAACTGTCGCGCATCCTCAAGATGAGCGGTTTGGCACCCATCTTGACCATTTCGTGCGCCGAGTCGCTGCCCATGATGCTGCAATGCAAGATTGGGCGCCTCGGCACGCTCTCGATCTACATGAAGAGTCGGGCGCAGACGGAGGAGGCGGGGATCGAGGGTAGTGGCGTCATGCCAGCGCCACTCGGCGAACGGCCCGCCACGTGCTGACCACGCCCTGCTTGCACTTGCTCTGGTGGTCCGCGTGGTCTGCGTGAATGACGCTGTCGCAGGCCGTGCGAAAGGTGACGAGCGGAACGGACGTCATGTACGCGGGATGCTTCTCCGAGACCGCGTGCACAAACACATCCTTGTCGCTGACAGACAGGCGCGGCAGTGGAAACGTCAGCGCCCACGACACAAAGTTCTGCGCACCCTCTCGTGAAATGACATAGGCCATCGTAGTCGAGTAGGGGCGCAACGGCACCCACTGATGCGGGTGGACCGCAGACGTTTTCATCTCGTCGGGGGGCAAGTGGCACGACAAGTGGAGGACGGAAAACGGGCGCGGCGCGCGTGCGATCCACGTGGCCCAGTTGTGGAACGGCCACTCCGTCACCCACTCCAGGGACGCGTCGTCCTCCATCACACAAACGTGGGGAAGGTGCGGGAATTCGTGCAG
>RGVZ01000500.1 GCA_010029825.1 bacterium
GCGGGATTCCTTGGGGTCCCAGCGGATGACGGTGGGTGCCATGCCGTAGGCGATGAGGCTGCGGGAGCGGCGCTTCATCTTCATCGGCAGTCGGTCTTCCTGCCACCATCCGTTGACGACGCGGGCGGCGGTGGTGACGCGGCGACGTTCAGCGCGAGTTACGTCCTTCTCGGCGAACGTGACGGAGGGGATGACGCTGGAGATGCGGCCAGCCATCTGGTCGACGCCTTGGGCGAGGAGGTTGGGGGTGGAAGGCATGTCGGAGCGTTCCATGTCGGGCAGGGGCACTTCCATGGTGCCGTTGTAGATCGCCTGCACGGTGCGCATCTTGGAGTGGAACGGCGCGTAGTACGACGACCGCTGCTTGTACAACGTGACGATCTGCTCGACTGCTTTCATGCAATACCTCGCGCTCGGTAGCCCATCCACGAGGGGCGGGCCATCTGGTAAAGCCCTTGTGTTCTCGGAGTGTAGTGGTTTTCCACAGCCAACTTGCCGAACCATGTGGACATGATGAGGTCGGTTGTGTCGTGATCAGGATACTTCACTGCTTCGTCAATAAGGGGCTGGCAGCGGGTGCGGGACGGAATGTCAGCCCATGGGATGCGGACGCGGCCTTGGCGGAACATGTCGCCAATGGATTCCAGGCCGTATTTCGGGTCGGCCTTGTTCACCGTCGTTGTATGTGGAACGAATGATATTCCGGTGTTTGCGGACCAGCGTTGGACGTGGGGCTGGGACAGGAGCCAGCGTTGCGCGGCGTTGACCTCGACGATGACATGCGAGATGGGGGCGCGGAGTTGGATGCCTCGGTTCTTCAGGTCTTCCATGAGGCCGGAGAACTCCAACGTGTCCAAGTCGAGGGACAGGAACTGTTCAGGGTTCAACCGTCGTTTGTGCAAATCAATGATGTAGCGGTTTTGTGATTCGGGGTCGTACAGCCACCAGATGATTCCCCACCATTCCGTTGGGGACGGGTCGACGGTGACAAATGACCAGCCCTGTCCGTCGACGAGGTGCGCGGGGACATGCAGCAAAGGCCGGTCGCGGTCCAGGCAGCCCGGTGACGGATACCCCTCGGAGTCCATGTCGCCGGTGATCCACGCCGGATCCACAAGGCCACCGACGATGTCGCCGTCTTCCTGCTGGTACATGACGGCGAAGGTGCGCGGGTTGTTGTGCTTGACGGTTTGCAGCATCTTCCACGGCAGGCGGTACGGATCCAGCAGGCAGCCGTCGGGCCATGGGGCGGCCTTGTCGTCATGCTTCTCCGTGCACCGGTCGTCGTCGTGGGCTTTGAACACCACATGTCGATACTTCGGTGTCTCGTCAATGGTTTTCTTGTCCAAGCAGTAGCGGTACAGGTCGTCGTGGGCGATCCGCTGCCCCTGCAACAGCAACAGGCCACCAGGTTCGAGGCGGGTTTCCGCTTCCGCGTCCCACCATTCCCGCATCAAGTCCTTCGTCTCAGCGGACCGCGTGTTCTTCCGATCCACCAAATCATCCCAGATGACAAAGTCGAAGCGGCCACCAAGGAAACCCGAATCCTGACCCCACGCCGACACCGACGGTTCCTTGTCATCCAAGCTCACCCCATCCAACTGGCGCACCACCAACGCCTCCGCGCGCCACAAATCCGACCGGCCCTCCGGTTTGAACGGCCCGAAATCGTCCTGCATGCACGCCACCCCATCCACCTGGATGCCACGCTCCAACGACTCCGCATCCGCCCGCAGCGGCGCATCCCGCTCCAAACTGCGCTTAATACGACCCACATACATCCGCGCCTGACGTTCCGTACGCGAACCAATCTGCACCCTGATCCGCCGAT